>NZ_AJQY01000008.1:0-43432 GCF_000296875.1 Streptococcus sp. GMD1S
AAGGTTGCACGAGGAAAGAAACTAGCTCCTCCCAGATGATCTGGATGTAGGTGTGATAGAAGAACATAGTTAATTTCTTCTGGTTTGATTCCCTTCGCTTCCAGCAAACGTGAAATCTGGTCCTTCTCCGTCATTTGAACGGGCGTTCCTAGCCGATAGAAACCATAGCGAAGCCGGGTCTTAATATCGTAATGATAGCCTGTGTCATAGAGGAGATAGCCCTTGTCCCTGTGTTTGATAAGAAAAACACCTGCTGGAAAGGTCATCTTTTGATTCTTAACTCCCTTAAATAGCAAACCTGTGTAGCTGGTACAATAGCCTGCTGGGAAATAATCAATGCTTTCGATAATCTTGGACATATTGTTCAATCCCTTCCGAAATACTGATCTGAGGGCGATAACCCAAGTCTCGCTCCGCCTTGCTGATGTCCAGCGTCTGACTATAACGGAGCAGATAATAGGTATAGCGTGTCAGTGGCGGTTCACCTTTGAGTTTTAATACCTTATACAGAAACTCTAAACTACTGGCAATAACTGAAAGAAGAGGAGCTGGCACTTTTCTGTATGTTATTGGATAACCCAACCCTCTCAAGGTTTCTTCTATCAAATCCTTAAAGGCTCTTGGTTCCCCATTGGTAATATTATAAACTTCGCCACTAGCTTGAGGGGCCTCTAGTGCCAAGCGAATTGCCAGAGCGACATTTTCCACACAGGTCATATCCATGAGCTGACGACCATCCCCTATCAAGGGAATGCCAATCTTCTGACTGAGTTTGAGAACTCGGGGCAAAATACTGGTATCCCCAATCCCAAAAAGCCCACGAGGTCGTAAGATAATACTCGGAACATCGGGATAGTCCTTAAACAGCTTCTCCGAAGCCAGCTTACTACGAATGTAGTTGTTCAGATTATTTTCCTGAGGCGCAGCACTTTCTTTGATAGCTAACTGATCTCGAGGCGCAGCATAGATGCTAGGCGAGGACACATAAACCAAACGCAGAATATCAGCCTCTCGGCAAGCATCCAGAACATACTTGGTCCCTAAGACATTTGTCTGGTAGAAATCCTCCCAAGGCCCCCAAACGGTAGAAAGAGCACCCGCATGCACAACCATGTCCATCCCCTGACAAACCCGAGCCAAGTCCTCTTGCTTGGTCAAATCTCCCTGAAAAAATGCCACAGAGGAGTTTTCTAAAGACTGACCCACATTGCGATTGCGTCCAAAAGCGCGTACCTGATAGCCCTGCTGACTAAGCTCTTCAACAACATACTTGCCTAGAAAGCCCGTAGCACCTGTCACCAATACTTTCTTCATTTTTTACTTCTCCTTGTCCCCTAAGAGCCGATGTATTTCGCTCTTCAGAATCTCTGTTGGCTGATAGATTTGAGCTGCACGACTAAGTCTGTTCAAGTCTGGCCAGTCATCTCTAGCCAACAACTCATCAAAGGCACGTCCAATCGCTTCCGTATCCTCTCGTTTAGCAGTCAAGGCAATCCCTGCCTCTAATCCACGAACTGCATAGTCATACTGATCATAGTCATGGGGGAGAATCAAGGCAGGCTTACCATAGATGATACACTGGTAAAAAATACCCGCACCACCATGATGAATCACATAATCCATCTGAGGAATGTACTCCTTATAGGGAAGATAGGATACCACAGAAACATTGTCCATGAGCTCTTCACATTGGAAGTCTTGTCCGCCAAACCCCAGAGTCACAAAGAAGTGGCAATCTGGATGTGCTTCTGCCAATTGTTGTGTCTGATAGAGGAGATTGTCTTTAGCCCATGCTAGCTGAGTGCCACAGGAGACAAGGACCTTCTTATAACCTGCATAAGGAGACAAATCGAGTGGATAATTTTCTGCCCTCTCAATCGAAGAGCCAAAAGGTCCCACCCAAAGGTAGTGCTCTGGAAAACCGCTTTTCAGCTCCAACTCTTTCATCCCAATTCCCAAGATGGAATAGGGTGAATAGATGGTTTCCTGACCTTTCTGATTGTAGAGCCTAAAATCGTAACGTTTCAATCGTTCTCTCAATAAAAAGCTTACGATTCGTTTCCCTAAACGAGTCCCTTTTCTTCCTAGCCATTGCAGACCAGATTGGAAAGATGTTTTTGGACTGCCCATTCCTCCAAAGAAACAAGGCGGTCCATCTGTCGTTTCAATGGCAAACTGTGTCGCCATCGTGGTAATCCAGGGAATGTTCAACTGTTCCGCAACAAGTCCTCCAGAGAGGGTTATAAAGTCCGCAATCACAATATCCGGTCTATTTTCCTGCCACTCTTGCACTAATTGATCTGAAACCACATTGATCAAATCAAGACTAGCTGACAACTGTCGATAAGCAGAAAACAGGTTTAATTGACCTTCATTGTTGGCTACACGCTCAAACTCATCTACACAATTTTCTAAAATGGGAATCACCCGGAATCCCATCTCCTCTGCTACAGTTTTTCGTTGCGGTCCTGTAAATAATCGAATCTCATACAAGGGATCCTTCAACAAGGGGGCAAGTAAATTCAGTGTTGGGAAGAGATGCCCACTCAAGGGAACTACAACCACATCAATTTTGATTTTTCTCATATGTCTAGGATAGCAAATTTTTAAAAAAAGAACTACCAAAATGATAGTTCTTTCCAATATTATTTATATTTTGAGGAACAAGTCCCGTCTACTCTACTTGATTTTTAGAAGAGTTCTTTGTAGAGAGCAATGGTTTCTTCTAAAGTTGGCATAAATGGATTGCCTGGCGCACATGCATCAATCAAAGCATTCTTAGAAAGGTAGTCAAAGTCAAAGTCTTTTTCTTGGATACCGAGTTCAGTGAGTTTCTTCGGAATACCAACAGTTTCAGAAAGTTTCTCAATCTCAGCGATAGCATAGTCAGCGCATTCTTGGTCTGTTTTCCCCTCCACATGGAGTCCCAAAGCCTTGGCTACATTGCGGAATGCTTCTGGTACACGCTTGGCATTTTCACGTTCTACAACTGGGAGAAGCATGGCACAGCAGACACCATGTGGCAAGTTATATACCGCACCGAGTTGGTGAGCCATAGAATGAACATAACCCAAACCAGCATTGTTAAAGCTCATACCACCGAGGAAGATGGCATTGACCATACCCTCACGCGCTTCAATATCTTGGCCATTTGCCACAGCACGAGGAAGATACTCCTTGATGAGTTCAATCGCTCCGATAGAAAGTTTCTTGGTCACATTATAAGCACCTGGTGTTACCAAGGCTTCGACAGCGTGAGTAAGAGCATCCATACCTGTCGCTGCTGTCAATCCTTTCGGCTTTGAAAGCATGAGTTCTGGATCATTGACAGAGATAAGGGCAAGGCTATTCTTATCAACCATTACCATCTTGACCTTGCGCTCTTCGTCAGTAATAACATAGTTAATGGTGATTTCTGCAGAAGTTCCAGCTGTTGTATTGATCGCAACCACTGGCAAGCCTTTTTTAGCAGACTTGTGGAGACCTTCGTAGTCCTGTGGTTTGCCACCATTTGTAGCAATGATAGAGATACAACTAGCCGCATCCTGAGGAGATCCTCCCCCAAGACTGATGATGAAGTCACATCCATGCTCTTTCAGGACAGCCACTCCGTCTGTGACGTTCTTGCAAGTCGGATTTGGCTCCACATCGCTAAAGATTACATATTCGATCCCTTCAGCATCTAACGGTTTTAGGACTTTGGGTAAAATATCACTACCTTCGATGAACTTATCTGTCACCAAAAGGGCCTTCTTATACCCCAGTTCCTTGATATACGGACCTACTTCATTTACAACACCTTTACCAATAAGGTTAACTGCCGGAACGTAAAATGTAGCCATATGCTTTTCCTCCTGCGCCTTTGCGCTATTTGATTATTTACTATAAGTATACGACCTTATAAGAAGTTTTACAAATATTTGTAAGCGTTTTAAGTAAAAAGTTAGTAAAGAACAGCCAGCCACTTTTTCAAGAAAAAAGCTCCAAAAAGATGGATTTCATCTCATTGGAACTTTTACTTAATCATTATTGCTTAGTTAATACCACTCGGTCAGATGTCTCTCGGTCCATATCGTCGATAATCAATTGATTACCATTAACCGTGTAAATTTTGACATCATCACCGATAATGACACGTTGATTTTCTGGTTCAAAGCTGACTTGCTTGATTTCCTTATCTCCATCTGGCTCGACCTCAGTCCATGTACCAGTTTTACCTGTTACAACAAGAGTGATTTGGTCATTCTCATCTTTTCCAGTATAGGTACCATCGATATTCGTAGGTTGAGCTACAGTAGTGTCCTGACTTGAGGACGCCTGTGGTTGACTAGCACTTGTCGCAGCGCTAGAAGATGATTCTTGTTGAGAAGATGATTGCTGAGCAGATTGCTGGGTAGGGGCTTGTGCCTTAGGTCCACAAGCTGCTAAAAGACTAAGAATTGCTAGGGAAGCAATAGAAAGTGTGAATGTTTTCGTTTTCATAGCGATTTCCTTTCTTTTGTGCCAATGTTTTGCTGGAATCGTTTCCAGATATACCTCCTACCTCAAGTATAACAACTTAAGCCTAGAAGGTCAACTAATCCCATCGCTTCCTTGCAAACTCGCTCGGACTTCCGAGATAAAGTAGAGCGAGCCCGTCACGAAAAGCAAGTCCTGATCTTTGGCCTTTTCTTCAAATTCTCTGAAAAACCCGCCATAGGAAGAAATCAAATCGTAACCCGCCACATCCTTTTCATCCAGAGAGCCTTGGTAGTCAAAGCCTGTTACCTTAAGTTCCACCTCAGGCAACTGCTTAGATAGATAGCCTAACATCCCCTGATAATCCTTGCGTTTAAGTGCTCCAAAAAGGATGCGAACCTGGTAACCTTGCTGGATTTTCCCTTGGATAAACTCGACTAGACGAGTCAAGGCTGGCAGATTGTGAGCCCCATCTAGGTAGATTTGTGGACGAATCCGTTCCAATCGACCTGCCCAATGTGTCTCCTTCAAAGCCCGTCTGACAAACTCTTCTTCGACCCTTTCACCTCTTGACGCCATAAACAGAAGAAAAGTTTCTAAAGCCAAGGCGGCATTTTCTTGCTGATAAGCACCTTCTAAACCGATTTCAAGCTGTGAAAAGTTTGCTAGCTTACTTGAAAAATCCCCAGCATTCAAGGTGAAGTCTCGCCCAGCTTGATAAAGTTCGACAGCTAACTCTCTCGCTTTACTTTGACAGACAAGCTCCGCTTCTGGAGTAAGCTTGGCAATGACTGCCTTCTTGCCAGCCTTGAAAATACCAGCTTTCTGCTCGGCTATTTCCTCCAGACTATCGCCCAAGGTCTCCTGATGATCTAGCCCAATCGAAGCAATAACTGCAATCTCTCCTGTTACGACATTAGTGGTATCAAGCAAACCACCAATCCCCACTTCTAGCAGAACCAGATCCACTCCCTGCTCTTTAAAGTAAAGCAAAGCAATCAGAGTCAGTAATTCAAAAAAGGACAACTGGTCATAGGTTTGCAAAAGCGTCTTTTCCATCTCATTGACCTGCTCCGCCAAACGGATAAAATCTGCATCAGCAATCGGTTGCCCATTAATACAGATTCGATCATGGATACTGACGATATGAGGAGAGGTGAAAGTACCAACTTTTTTACCATGAGCAACAAACAACTCCCTCATGAAGGCAATAGTTGACCCTTTACCGTTAGTACCTGTTACGTGGATAATAGGATAAGTCTTCTCAGGATTCCCCAGCAAATCCACAGCTCGCTGCATTCGTCCAAGTCCAGATCTAAAGTTTAAACCAATCCGACTATGCAGCCATTTTTCTACTTCAAACATACATGTCTCCTTAACAAAAGTCCAATCAACTACCGCATCAAAGTATGATTACAAATAAAAAACGAGGTCGGGACTAAAATCCCGACCTCTTACCTGGTTAGCTAATCACTAGCTACTATGAATTTCAACGTGAGCTAAAAACATCCACTGGATGTTCCAACTCTTTCTAGTTTCTAGGAGTTGGGGTGATACAGTCTCCCAGACATACCAGTTCTCTCTTATTTTAAGGAACTGGGCTAAAAACGTTCCCCGGACGTTCCAACTCTCTCCAATTTCTGGGAGTTGGGCTGATACAGTCTCCCAGACTGTATCACTCCTCCATAAAGCTGTTGAAGACTTCTTCAATCATGTTCCATTCGTCTTCTGAGTCTTCTGGAATTGGTTGCAATTCGCCTTCTGTTCCGTCTTCATTTTCGATGAATGAGTAAGCTTGAATTTCAACTTCACCATTTTCATCTTCTTCTGCATTAACTGGCACTAGCAGAACATAGTTTTTACCAAATTCTTCTTTCCCGTCGATGGTCAAAAGAATTTCAAACAAGGTTTCATTTCCTTGCTCATCTACTAGTGTAATCAATTCACGTTCTTCGTGGTCATGGTTGTGATCGTGTGACATAGTTTCTCCTCTGTCTTAAAATTTTCTATCTAAATAATTTTGCAAAATCAGCTGAGCAGCCAACTTATCAATAACTTTCTTGCGTTTGTTACGGCTGATATCTGCTTGTTCAATCAACATACGCTCCGCAGCGACCGTTGTCAAACGCTCATCCTGATAGTCTACTGGCAAACCAAAGAGTTCTTCTAGCTTGGCACCATAGGCTTGACTGGCTTCTACTCGCGGACCACTGGTATTGTTCATGTTCTTTGGCAAACCTACTACAAAGCGTTCTACCTTATAGCTGTCAACCAATTCCTTGATGCGGTCAAAACCAAACTGGCCCTGGTCCTCATTAATCTGGATGATTTCAAGTCCCTGAGCGGTGAAACCGAGCGGATCGCTAATAGCCACCCCTACTGTTTTTGAACCGACGTCCAATCCCATAATTCTCATAGATTATAGATCGACTCCTTGTCCTTTTAGGTAGTAGCGTACCAATTCTTCAACAATTTCATCACGCTCATACTTACGGATTTGATTTCGTGCATTGTTATAACGAGGAACGTAGGCAGGGTCTCCACTCAATACATAACCGACGATCTGGTTAATCGGATTGTAGCCCTTGTCATTCAAAGAAGCATAAACATCTGTCAATGTTTCGCTAATTTCTTTCTTATTGGAATCATCCAATTTAAACCGTACAGTTTCTTCAGTAAATCCCATTCTAACACCCTCTTTCCTTAGAATAGTACTATTATAGCACATTCCCTGACGTTCTACAAATAAGTCAGTCTATTAATTTGGATTTTCTATTGTTCTGTCGCCCCATTTGCCACTCTATCTGCAATATATTGGCTAGGTTCGTTTTTTAAGAGATTTTCAAGGCCGATATTTTTTAAATATTCCAGCTGAGATGCCTTTTTGACATCCAATACTTGAAAATCATAAGTCGTTGTCGTCTGGATTTCTGTCTCGCTGAGTAGCTTGGTTTCCAGTTTGAATCCTGCTAGTTTGCGTGCCTCTTGGATGGTCTCATCCTTTTCTTCCGCTTCTAGAAGCGCTTTTTGCGTCTCCTCTAGGCCATTTTCAGAGATAAAGGTCTTGAGTTCATCCCCGACAGGTCGTTTTTGCTGGATGGTCAAGGTCAAAAACTGATTGCCTTTATAAGTAATGGTCTGAATCTGCTGCGTTCCATTTTCTGACTTCGGCATCAGCAAGGTCTTGGTGACAACCGTATTCTTTTCGGCATTGTCCAAAACGGGAAGGTTGGATTGGAGAGGTTCAGATGCTGTTGTAGAAGCAGCAGGGGTTTCCTTTTTTTGCCCACATCCCGCAAGCAAAAAGAGGAGAGCAAAACTAGCAATTAGTAACTTTTTCATAATTCCTCACATGATTTTAAAACAAAAGAGCAAACAAGGCTAGGAGTCACTCCCAGCCTTGATGTTTTATAGAGCTGCACGTAGACGTGCTTCTGCATTTTCTACATTACGGACAGAGCGTGGCAAGAAGGCACGGATATCATCTTCTTTATAGCCGACTTGTAGGCGCTTCTCATCAACGAGAATCGGACTCTTTAAGATCCGTGGTGTTTCCATGATTAAGTTGAGCACTTCATTGACACTCAAATCCTCGATGTCAACTCCAAGTGCCTTAGCGTAGCGGTTTTTTGACGAAACGATACTGGCAATTCCATTATCTGTTTTCGTGAGAATATCTAATAACTCTTCTCTTGTAATTCCTTCTTTACCGAGATTTTGTTCTTTATAACTTAACTGGTGGGCATTGAGCCAGGTTTTCGCTTTTTTACAGCTAGTACAACTTGAGACTGTATAAATTTTGATCATGTACCTACCCCTTTCGCTACATGTTACTATCAGTTTAGTCTATTATACCATAAAAAACATCCGACTTGCGACCTATTTTTAAAAAAAATTAACTTTTTTCGCGATTTTCGTACTTTTTTCTTGACAAAATCAATTTATAACCAACTTTTAAATTTTTTGATATACAATCGTTTTACAACTGTAACACTTATCATATAGAGAACGATAATCAAAAGCAAAAAGAGGAAATAAATTGGTTCCAAAGGGGTTAAATGAAGCAGGCTAGCAATTGAAGAGTAGGGAAGTAAGGTCACAAAACTAGCTGCTAGCAAGGTTGTTCCAAGAACAAACCATGATGGACGACTTTGTAAGAAAGGAAGTTTTGCTGAACGAAGCATATGGATAACCATGGTTTGGGACCACATGGATTCAATGAACCAACCTGTCTGGAACAAGATGATAAAGCCCGTTGCAGACTCTGCTCCGTGAGCATAAGCTTGACCTGTCGCCATTGGAACAATGACAAAATAGAGCAAGATAAAGGTCAAAATATCAAAGGCAGAAGAAATCGGACCCATCCAAATCATAAAACGAGTAATAGACTTAGCTTCCCACTTATGGGGATGCTTCAAAAAGTCTTCATCTACATTATCAAATGGCAAGGCAATGCAAGAAAGGTCGTAGACGAGGTTTAACACAATCAAGTGAATCGGAGCCATAGGAAGGAAAGGTAAAAAGATACCAGACACTAGCAGAGAGAAAATGTTCCCGAAATTAGAGCTGACCGTCATCTTGATATATTTGGTCATATTAGCGTAGACCTTACGCCCTTCAACCAGCCCTTTTTCAAGCACCATCAAATCCTTATCTAGCAAAATGACATCAGCCGTTTCTTTGGCAATATCTACTGCTGTATCAACAGAAATCCCCACATCAGCCACTTTCATAGAAGGGGCATCATTGATCCCATCTCCCATATAGCCGACACAATGTCCATTCGATTTGATTTGTAAAATGATTCGTGCTTTTTGATCCGGAGAGAGTTTGGCAAAGACAGTCACTTTCTCAACTGCTTGGGCCAATTCTTCGTCCGTCATGGCATCAATATCAGAACCCAACAAGATTTGATCAACGTCTAAACCAACTTTTTCGCAAACTGCTTGGGTTACCTTTTCATTGTCACCCGTCAAGATCTTTGTTTGAACACCGTGTTCTAACAAAGCTTGGATAGCAGGTGCTGCTGATGGTTTTGGTGGATCTAGAAAGGCAAGATATCCTGTTAGAATCATCTCTTTTTCATCTTCAACGGAGTAAGCAAAACCTTCCTTTAAGCCTGTTTTATAAGCGACTCCCAAGACTCGCAATCCCTGTTGATTAAGTTGATCTACTTCTTTTAAGATTTCCGCTCGGATATCATCCGTCAGAGGGCTAATCTGACCTTGATATTCCACATGGGTTGAAATCGCAAGCATTTCCTCTAGAGCACCCTTGGTTACCAAACTAACAACTTCGTTCTCATCCTTGACGATGACACTCATCCGTCTGCGTTCAAAATCAAAGGGTAATTCATCTATTTTTTGGAAGCTAGTATCCAAATTTTGTAGAATAGCGTGTTCTTTAGCTTCTTTTTCAGTTCTACTGATAATGGCACGGTCCATCAAGTTTTTCAAACCGGTTTGAAAATAGGAATTGAGATAGGCACGTCTCAACACAGACAAATCCAAATCTCCATGTATATCCAAAGGATATTCAAGGACAATTTCGTCTTGGGTAAGGGTTCCGGTTTTATCTGTGCATAGGATATCAATAGCACCTAGGTCCTGTATGGCATTGAGTTTTTTGATGACCACTTTTTCCTTGGCCATGATAATAGAACCCTTTGCTAGACTGGCTGTGATGATCATAGGAAGCATCTCAGGTGTCAAACCAACACCAACACTCAGTGCAAATACGCCAGCTTCCAGCCAGTCTCCATCCGTCAAGCCATTGGAGAGAAAGACGATGGGAACCATGACCAGCATCAAACGGATTAAGAGCCAAGAGATACTGTTCATCTCCCGTTCAAAAGAGGTCGGTTCGTCATAGGTATTGAGAGTCTGCTCGATTTCTCCCATCATGGTGTCATCACCGACCGCTAGAATCAAAGCCTTGGCGCTTCCTGATATCACATTGGTTCCCATAAAAGCGAGCGCTTCTGCTTCTAGCAGACTATCAAAATTTGACTGACTCATTTTTGACAAGGCTAGTTTTTCAACCGAGTCACTTTCACCTGTCAAACCAGACTGTTGAACAAAGAAATCACGTGATTCAATCAAAAGGAGGTCTGCTGGTATCATATCCCCAGCACTTAATTTGACTATATCTCCAACGACCAAATCTTCAATTGCAACCTCTAAACTCTGGCCTTCACGAATAACTGTGGCTGTGTTCACAATCATTTTTGATAGATTGGTCGCAGCCTTGTCACTACGCAGTTCTTGGACAAAGCGTATACCACCAGAGATTAGAACGAGAACAACGATGATGATAGAGGTCGTCGGATCTTCTTGTCCAGGCTTCGCCAGCCAGACATTGGTCACCATGGAAATCATAGCGATGACCAGCAGGATGATTGTAAATGGATTGATGATGGATTCGTAAATCTTTTTGAGGATACTGTCTTCTTGACCCTTGGTGATGGTATTTTCGCCATATAGGTCACGATTTTTCTCCACCTGCTCCTCAGTCAAGCCTGTTAGACTTGTCTTATAAAAAGATAGAGTTTCGTTTAAGGGTGTGTGAATAGCTGTTGCTAATCTTTCTTTTGTAGTTTTCATTGGTTTCTCCTATCTGTATGAATGATGTGTTTCATACACAGAGACTAATCACTTTATAAGGGCAGAACGACACAAATCAGCGATTGGCTGTGTATGTGCGGTTCTGGATGATCGTCAATTTGCATCGTTTTTCTCCTTTCTTTTTCTTAAAACAGTAGAAAATCCCACCATAAAATGGCAGGATTAAAAAACTAATTATCTGTTTTTTCGTTCAAGCTTTAACTCCATAGGGCGATGTAATGAGCTTAGTCTTGGCCTTCGCGACCAGGACTGTTGACCAACGAGTAGTGTCTCCACTGCTTTGCGGTAGTCATCCGTATCCCTATGGTAGCCTCACCTACCGTTTTCGTCTATCAGTATAAACCTTTAAAATATAAAAGTCAATGATTTATCTTAATTTTCTTAAATAACAATTAATTCCTTCGGCGCTAGAGTCAACAATTCGCAACCGTTATCTGTAATTAAGATATCATCTTCAATACGAACGCCATATTTACCTTCAATATAAATACCCGGTTCATCAGTCAAGACCATACCAGATTTAATGACTTCTTTGGAAGTTTGGCTAAAGTAGGGTTCTTCGTGGATATCCAGTCCGATACCGTGTCCAATACCGTGGGTAAAGTAGTCGCCATAGCCTGCCTCGATGATAATATCACGAGGGATTTTGTCAAAGTCACGGAAACCTAAGCCAGCCTTAGCTTGGTCAATCAGAGCTTGGTTGGCTTTCAGAACCGTATTGTAAATCTCTGCTTGCTCGTCGCTGACATGTCCTAGATAGATGGTCCGTGTCATATCACTGACGTAGTGGTCGTAGAGACAGCCGAAGTCCATGGTGATTGCTTCGCCTAGTTCTACTGGCTTGTGCATTGGGTGGGCGTGAGGTTTAGAAGAGTTGATTCCACTTGCTAGAATGGTATCAAAAGACAAGCCAGATGCTCCCAACTCACGCATACGGAAGTCAAGGAAGTTGGCAATTTCGATCTCAGTTTTTCCTGGTTTGATAAAGTCAAGCGCATCACGAAAAGCTTGGTCTGAGATAGAACATGCCTTGCGAATAGTCGCAATCTCTTTCTCATCTTTAATCATACGAAGTGCTTCAACAAACTGAGTCTGTGGAAGCAAGTCCAAACCTGCAAAAGCTGCCTGCATACGGTGGTAATAAGAAACCGAAATCTCGTCCTCAAAACCAACGCGAGACAAGCCCATATCCTTAACAATGCCTGCAATAACAGCCAATTCATCGCGGTCAGCCACAATCTCAAAACCTGTCACTTCTTGCTTAGCAGCAATGATATAGCGAGAGTCTGTCACCAAAACCTGACGGTCACGGCTGATAAAGACTGTTCCATTTGAGCCCCAAAAGCCGGTCAGGTAATAGACGTTTTTAAGGTTGTTGATGATGATACCATCTAGTTCTTTTTCTTGCATTTTAGCTAGAAATGCTTGCACACGTTTATTCATGATGTAACTTTCCTTTCAAATAGTGTCCTGTGTAGCTGGCTTCATTGGCTGCTACTTCTTCTGGAGTTCCTGTTGCGATGATGGTTCCGCCACCGACACCGCCCTCAGGTCCCAAATCGATGATATGGTCTGCCGTCTTGATGACATCCAGATTGTGCTCAATGACGAGAACAGTATTGCCATCGTCGACAAAGCGAGCTAAAACCTTGAGCAAGCGAGCGATATCCTCGGTATGAAGCCCTGTCGTCGGCTCATCCAGAATGTAGAAGGATTTTCCTGTCGAGCGTTTGTGGAGCTCACTAGCTAACTTCATACGCTGGGCTTCTCCACCTGAAAGGGTGGTAGCTGGTTGTCCTAACGTTACATAGCCCAGCCCCACATCCTTGATGGTCTGAAGTTTGCGTTGAATCTTGGGAATGTGTTGGAAAAATTCCACCGCATCGTTGACGGTCATGTCCAAAACCTGCGAGATATTTTTTTCCTTGTAGTGAACTTCGAGGGTTTCACTGTTGTAGCGAGTCCCATGGCAAACTTCACAAGCAACATAAACATCTGGCAAGAAGTGCATCTCAATCTTGATAATCCCGTCACCTGAGCAGGCTTCGCAACGACCGCCCTTGATGTTGAAACTGAAACGGCCCTTCTTGTAGCCTCGAATCTTAGCTTCGTTTGTCTGGGCAAAAAGGTCACGTATATCGTCAAAAACTCCCGTATAGGTAGCCGGGTTAGACCTTGGCGTTCGCCCGATTGGACTCTGGTCAATATCAATCAAGCGGTCTACATGCTCAATCCCTGTAATCGTCTTAAATTTACCAGGCTTGTCTGAATTGCGATTGAGCTTCTGCGCAATGGCTTTTTTGAGGATGCTGTTGATTAAGGTCGATTTCCCTGAACCTGACACACCTGTCACCGCGATGAATTTTCCTAATGGGAAGCGAGCAGTGATATTTTGCAAGTTGTTCTCACGCGCACCTGTCACTTCGATAAAGCGACCATTTCCGGCACGGCGCTCTTCTGGTACTGGAATGGCACGTTTACCTGACAAGTACTGGCCTGTAATAGACTTACTATTACGGGCCACCTGCTTGGGTGTTCCTGCAGCAACAATCTCGCCACCAAAAACACCGGCACCTGGACCAACGTCAATCAGATAATCCGCCTCGCGCATGGTATCTTCGTCGTGTTCCACCACGATGAGAGTATTGCCCAAGTCACGCATCTTTTTCAGACTAGCAATCAGGCGGTCATTATCCCTCTGGTGAAGACCAATCGACGGCTCATCCAGGATATAAAGGACACCTGATAAATTGGACCCAATCTGGGTTGCCAAGCGAATACGCTGACTCTCTCCACCTGATAGGGTTCCTGCCGAACGTGACAGGGTCAGATAGTTAAGACCTACGTTATTGAGGAAGGTCAATCGATCCTTGATTTCCTTGAGAATGGGACGGGCGATAATCGCTTCATTTTCAGACAAGGTCAGCTGGCTCACCAACTCCAAGTGGTCTGCGATAGACAGATCTGAGATTTCACCAATATGTGGTCCTTGCTCACCACCCACACGGACAGACAAGGCCTGATCGTTGAGACGATAGCCATGACAGGTTCCACAAGTCAGCTCATTCATGTAGAGTCGCATCTGGGTACGGGTGTAGTCACTGTTAGTCTCATGGTAACGACGCTTGATATTATTGACAACTCCCTCAAAAGGAATGTCAATATCGCGCACACCGCCAAATTCATTTTCATAGTGGAAATGGAATTCCTTGCCATCAGACCCGTAAAGAATCAAGTTTTTATCTTCTTCTGACAAGTCCTCAAAAGGCTTATCCATATCCACTCCAAAGGCTGTCATGGCCTGCTCTAGCATGTTTGGATAGTAGTTGGATGAGATAGGATTCCAAGGTGCCAAGGCTCCCTCACGCAAAGTTTTGCTGGTATCAGGAACCACCAAGTCAACATCCACCTCCAGCTTGATGCCCAAACCGTCACACTCACTGCATGAGCCAAAAGGAGCATTAAAGGAGAAGAGACGTGGCTCTAACTCTGGAACAGTAAAACCACAAACTGGACAGGCATAGTGCTCAGAAAAGAGCAACTCAGAATCGTCCATAGTGTCGATAATGACATAACCTTCTGCGATACGAAGGGCAGCCTCTATGGAGTCAAAGAGACGGCTACGAATGCCCTCCTTGATAACAATACGGTCAACCACAACATCGATATTGTGTTGCTTGCTCTTGGACAACTCTGGCACTTCGGTCACATCATAGACTTCCCCATCCACACGGACACGGACATAGCCATCTTTCTGAACCTTTTCAATGACACTCTTGTGTTGCCCTTTTTTCTTACGAATGACCGGAGCTAAAATTTGCAGACGTTGGCGTTCTGGTAATTCCAAAACCTTATCCACGATTTGCTCTACAGAAGAAGCCTTGATAGCCCCGTGTCCGTTGATACAGTAAGGCGTCCCCACACGTGCGTAGAGGAGACGCAGATAGTCATTGATTTCAGTCGTTGTTCCAACGGTCGAACGAGGGTTTTTACTAGTCGTTTTCTGGTCGATGGAAATAGCTGGGCTGAGACCATCAATGGCATCTACATCTGGTTTTTCCATGTTGCCCAAAAACTGGCGAGCATAGGCTGATAGACTCTCTACATAGCGACGTTGGCCCTCAGCATAGAGGGTATCAAAGGCCAGACTGGATTTCCCAGACCCTGACAAACCAGTCACAACAACCAGCTTGTCTCGCGGAATCTCCACATCAATATTTTTTAAGTTATGGGCACGTGCCCCATGAATCACAATTTTATCTTGCATCTTTGTTCTTTCTAGTCCATTATTGCTTTCCATTATACCAAAAAATGTGAAATTCTATTACCCAAAAAGCTGTTTTTATAGTATAATAGTACGGTGCAAAAAATGAATCACTGAATAGTAGGAAAGGATAGGGGATATGAAACAAGTTTTTCTCTCAACAACAACGGAATTTAAAGAGATCGACACGCTTGAACCAGGTACTTGGATCAACCTCGTCAATCCTACACAAAATGAATCGTTGGAAATCGCTAACGCCTTCGACATTGACATTGCCGACCTTCGAGCACCGCTCGATGCGGAAGAAATGTCCCGTATTACCATCGAAGATGAGTACACTTTGATCATCGTGGACGTTCCCATCACAGAGGAAAGAAACAATCGTACCTACTACGTTACGATTCCGCTGGGGATTATCATCACAGAGGAAACCATTATCACCACCTGCTTGGAACCCCTCCCCGTTCTCGATGTCTTTATCAACCGTAGACTGCGCAACTTTTACACCTTCATGCGTTCACGCTTTATCTTCCAGATTCTCTATCGCAACGCCGAACTTTACCTTACGGCCCTTCGTTCGATTGACCGTAAGAGTGAACAAATCGAAAGTCAACTTCACAAATCCACTCGAAACGAAGAGCTGATTGAGCTCATGGAATTGGAAAAGACCATCGTCTATTTCAAGGCCTCACTGAAGACGAACGAGCGCGTGATTAAGAAATTGACTAGCGCAACTAGCAATATCAAGAAATACCTAGAAGACGAAGACCTACTCGAAGACACTCTGATTGAAACCCAACAGGCCATCGAGATGGCAGATATCTATGGAAATGTCCTTCACTCTATGACAGAGACCTTTGCCTCTATCATTTCCAACAACCAGAACAACATCATGAAGACCCTGGCTCTCGTGACCATCGTTATGTCTGTCCCAACCATGATCTTCTCAGCCTACGGGATGAACTTTAAGGATAATGAAATCCCTCTAAACGGTGAGCCTCATGCCTTCTGGTTAATCGTCTTTATCGCCTTTGCTATGAGTGTTTCGCTCACTCTCTATCTCATCCATAAAAAATGGTTCTAAGAGGAATCCCTATGTCTCAGATTGATTTACAAAAATTAACTAAGAAAAACCAAGAGTTTATCCACATCGCTACCCAACAATTTATTAAAGATGGTAAAACAGACGCTGAAATCAAGGCTGTCTTTGAGGAAGTCATTCCTAAAATCCTTGAAGAGCAAGCCAAGGGGACGACTGCACGTTCCCTCTACGGGGCTCCAACCCACTGGGCTCATAGCTTCACTGTCAAGGAGCAATACGAAAAAGAGCATCCAAAAGAAAATGACGATCCAAAACTCATGATTATGGACTCAGCCCTTTTTATCACCAGTCTCTTTGCATTGGTTAGCGCTCTGACTACCTTCTTCTCTACAGATCAGGCTATTGGCTATGGCTTGATTACCCTCTTGTTGGTTGGACTTGTAGGAGGACTTGCCTTCTACTTGATGTACTACTTTGTCTACCAGTACTATGGACCAGACACAGATCGTAGCCAGCGCCCTCCTTTCTGGAAATCAATCCTCGTCATCCTCGCTGCTATGCTTCTTTGGTTGGTTGTCTTCTTTGCAACAAGCTTCCTACCAGCCAACCTCAATCCAGTCCTTGCTCCATTGCCTTTGGCTGTCCTAGGAGCAGCCCTTCTCGCCCTTCGCTTCTATCTCAAGAAACGTTTCAATATCCGAAGCGCAAGCGCAGGCCCATCACGTTATTAAGAGAAGTGAAAAGCTATGGCATATAGTCAATCTTTAGCTCAGCAGATTCGAAAAATTCTAGCACTCAAACTTCCTCCCCAAATTTTCGAAGAAGAGCTAGAAGAAAAGAAACTGTTTGGTGGCCTTGCCTTTATGATTCGTGGGAAAATGGTCCTTACAGTCAGTTCCAGAAAGGACGAACTGGTTATGGTCAGAATTGGCAAAGAAATAGAAAAGCAAGTTCTACCCCGAACAGGAGCTCATACTACATTGATGAGAGGGCGACCTTATCATGGCTATATAGACCTAGATATTGAAGGTCAAAAAGAACTTCCTTACTGGATTGATTTAGCCCTCTCCTATAATCAAGAGTTAACCAAGTAACTCATATCTAGTGAGATTACAGATTAGTAAAACGATAAGCAACTGCACTAGCGGTTGCTTTTTTCTTGCTTTCTTGATATCCAATAGAACTTCTACCCCCAATCCCTATAGTTTTCTCCCATCTTTTATGATAAAATAGGCTCAATCAATTTCTAGGAGGATGAGATATGGTTTCTACTATTGGTATCGTGAGTTTGTCTAGTGGTGTTATCGGAGAGGATTTTGTCAAACACGAAGTCGATTTGGGTATTCAACGTCTCAAGGATTTGGGACTCAATCCTGTCTTTCTGCCCCATTCGCTAAAAGGGTTAGACTTTATCAAGGACCATCCGGAGGCACGTGCAGAGGATTTGATGCAGGCCTTTTCTGATGATAGCATCGACATGATCCTATGCGCCATCGGTGGGGATGATACCTATCGCTTGCTACCCTACCTTTTTGAAAACGACCAGCTCCAAAAGGTTATCCAACAAAAGATTTTTCTTGGCTTCTCGGATACAACCATGAACCACCTTATGTTGCACAAACTAGGGATCAAGACTTTTTATGGGCAATCCTTTCTAGCAGACATTTGTGAATTGGACAAGGAGATGTTGCCCTATAGTCTCCACTACTTTAAAGAATTGATCGAGACGGGAAGAATCTCAGAAATCCGCCCTAGCGACCTTTGGTATGAGGAACGGACTGATTTTAGTCCCAAGGCTCTGGGAACAGCTCGTATCAGTCATGTAAATACAGGCTTTGATTTGTTGCAAGGAAATGCTCAGTTTGAGGGAGAAATTCTCGGTGGTTGCCTTGAGTCCCTCTATGATATCTTTGACAATTCTCGATACGCAGACAGCACGGACCTCTGCCAAGAGTACCGACTCTTCCCTGACTTATGTGACTGGGAAGGAAAGATTCTCTTGCTAGAAACAAGCGAAGAAAAGCCTGAACCTGATGATTTCAAAAAAATGTTGCGGACTTTAAAGGACACGGGGATATTTGGGGTTATCAGTGGACTCTTGGTCGGAAAGCCAATGGATGAAACCTTCTATGACGACTATAAGGAAGCACTATTGGATATCATTGATAACAATATCCCGATTGTCTATAATCTGAATGTCGGTCACGCAACTCCAAGAGCCATTGTGCCCTTTGGCGTTCACGCTTATGTGGATACACAGAAGCAAGTCATTCGCTTTGACTATAACAAAAAATAAACAATTTCTCCATTTTTGTGCTTTGGTATTGATTTTCGTTACAATTTGTGTCTGAATTTATTGCATTTTGCTTATTTCTATGATATCTTTTTAAAGGAGGTGTATATGACTAAACAAAAAATAAATCAAATTGTCGGTTCAATCGGGGCCTTTATCGGGATTATTGTATTTATCGCCTACATCCCACAAATTTTTGCCAATTTACAAGGCAACAAGGCTCAACCATTTCAGCCTTTATCCGCAGCAGTATCTTGTTTAATTTGGGTTATTTACGGATGGACAAAAGAACCTAAGAAGGATTGGATACTAATTATTCCAAACTCAGCCGGCGTTGTCTTAGGTGGACTGACATTTCTCACTGCACTATAAAAATTACTAGCATATAATCAAAAAGCTGAGAAACTCATCTCAGCTTTTTCTATATTCTCAGATAATTAGACGCCTGCACTCACTTATTTCCGCTTTTCCACTCACAATCATTTTCGTGGTCGTCAATCAGACCTGCCGCTTGTAGAAAAGCTAAAACTGCGACTGGACCTGTGAACTTGAAGCCTCGTTTTTTGAGATCTTGAGATAACTTTTCAGACAAGGCTGTTTTAGCAGGTGCTAGGTGATAGTCAGGAACATCATTCACGATCGTTTTTCCCTCAACAAAGGACCAGAGATAAGCGTCAAAAGAGCCAAAGGTTTTCTGGACTTGTAAAAATGCTTGGGCGTTGGCACGCGTCGCAAAAATCTTGGCTCGATTTCGAATGATGGTTGGATTCTCTAACATGGCTTCCAACTCCCCATCTGTCATTTCCGCGACCTCTTGAATTTGATAGCCATGAAATGCTTCTCGGAAAGCCTGGCGTTTGTTGAGTACCGTTTCCCAAGACAGACCAGCCTGATAAGTCTCCATACAGAGCAGTTCAAAAAGAGCGCGGTCATCATGAAGGGGTTGCCCCCACTCCTCATCATGATAGGCTACATATAAGGGATTATTCATTTTTACCCAACCACAGCGTTTTGGCATATTATACTCCTATTTGACCAACATCTTAAGGGCCGACTTGATATAGTTCTCTGCTGTATCCGTCGTTCCTTCAAAGAATTTCTTGATTTTCTTAAGTTCAGTCGCCTTGTAGCCCAGTGCCAGCATGGCTTCCATAGCTTCTTCCAGTTCTTGGTTTTCAGCGCTGGTTTGCACTGCGACCTTGGAAGGAAGGTCATCACTAGCCACGACTACCTTGCCTTCCAAGTCCAGCACCATCTGCTGGGCTGTTTTCTTGCCAATTTTAGGGAACTTGGTCAAGTAGGTGATGTTCTTAGTCTCGATCGCTTGAACCAAGCCAGCATTGTCATCAGCTGCGATGATAGCAAGAGCTGACACAGGACCAATCCCTGAGACCGAGATCAGACTGAGAAAGAGCTTTTTCTCATCTTCTGAGCGAAAACCGTAGAGCAGATGGGCATCCTCACGAACAACTTGGTGCACATAAATCTGAGTTTCTTGATTGACCTGACCTGAGTAGGCATAGGGATTGGCTACATGCAAGATATAACCGATACCATTTGCCTCAAGGATGATATATTTAGCAGTGATTTTGGTAATGATTCCTTTTAGATATTCGTACATAATTTTCACTTTCTATAATTGATTTGCAATTCCTTGTAAATGCGCTGCTCTGATGATAAGAAGCAACCCAAGTACTGCACACACAATAAAAACGAGCCAAACACCTACAGCACCTGTTGCAGCGCTGATAGAAATCATCGCCCCCGCTAAAATAGACGCTAAAGGCTGCGCCATATTAAGGAAACCTGAGTAGGTTCCGAGCTTATTCTCATTCATCATTTCCGCCCGCAAAACTTGGCTTGGCGGCATGCAGATGAGTTCCCCCATAGTATAGAGAATGGCTAGCAAAAACAGAGCCCAGAAACTCCTGAAGACAATGGTGAAAAGCATACCCAAGTCAAAGATAATACTTCCCAATAAAAACTGCGGTATGAGCTTCATTTCCTTGGTCAAACGATTGGCAGTCGTTATGAAGCAAACAATAATCAGGGTATTGATAAAGACCATGATACTGAGCATCTTAGCTCCTGAAATATGAATACCGAAAATACTACTCGCGATGAATGACTCTTTCAAATGAACGGGTATATAATTGTCAATTTGCAACCAGATAACTCCATTAAATACAGTCCCTAACGTATAAAGTAGGAAAATTTTGTCCTGAAAAACAGAAACATAATTTTTCACAGTTGCCAAAGGACTGCTACCATGCTCAAAGACCAGATTAGCTGGCTTGCTTTCTGAAAAATATTTCCAAGCGAGGAAAAAATTCAAGAAGCTAATCACCGTCAAAACCAGAAGCAACTCAAAAAAATGGTGGTCGTAAAAGAAACCTGCAAGCCCTGCTCCTAACATAACGGATACATTGACAAACCAATAACTAATCGTATAAACGAAACGGCGATTTTGCTCGTCGGTCAAATCAATAATCATCGCATCAATAGCCGGCCAAGAGAAAGTTCCTGCGGTCTCTGCCAGCAACATTCCGACAAAAGTCAAAAAGGGAAAAATATGATTAGGCATATTTGCCAGCAGCACAAGAAAGTAGCCACTCGCAAGACCAAAGTTTCCCCAGTCAATGACTTTCTTACGTCCCCAAAGATCCGCCAAATGTCCACCATACAGCCCAGCTAAAAAACCAATGAGTTTGGTTGTGATCATCAATAACCCCGCCCAAAAGGCTCCAAAATATTGAACATAGTACATGGCCATAAAAGGAGTAATGGCACTCTCTAAAATCCGTGCTACAAAGCTCATCCATTCCCGCATTTGAATTTGCTTGGGGAGGGCAAAAAATTCTTTCATCTTTCATTCCTTTTTCATAATTTCTTCGCTTTTTCTTACCTAGTATATCATATTTTTTTGCTGAAAACTGCAAACACAAGTGCAACCTCTGGTTGACAAATAGTACAGGAGATTGTATTCTCATAATAAGTAAAAATTGTTAGGATAGAAGTAGAAAAAGGAGGATAGAATGATGAAACTCGCAGAAAAACTATTTGAACTCCGAAAGGAAAAAGGTTGGTCCCAAGAAAAGCTAGCAGAACAAATCAATGTTTCTCGGCAAAGCATCTCCAAATGGGAGTCTGGACAAGTCCTTCCTGAAATCGAAAAAATCATTGAAATAAGCAAGATTTTTCAAGTGACAACTGACTATCTACTACTGGATGAAAGCATTGAAAAAGTTTCCACAGCAGTGATTTTGGAGGAAGACAAAGACAACTACTATAAAAAGGTTAAATCCTTTGGTCTTTGGCAGGTGATTTATATTTTTGTATTGGCTCTGGCTATCTATCTCTTTTTAGCCGGTTCTAGTTTTCCAGCTGAATTCACCGCTTGGATCTGGCTAACCTTCGTTCTCTTAATCGCTTCTGCTGTCGCTATCAATAAGGTTCTCAAAACCAAACAACGTTATCTTGATAAGGTCATTGGTCTTGAGACTCCTTCAGACAACGACGATTCTACAAAGCCTGGAATCACCTAATTCAGTTTTCACAACATTTTTATAGAACTGGTCTTGTCAAGCAAGTGTAAATATCGTGTCAAGTTGCCCATGTCCAATCAAGTTCCCACCTTAGAAAAACTAAAAAGCCTTGTTCAAAAGGAACAAAGGCTTTTTGTGTTCTTAATATTTCCCCAACTCACGAAGACTCGTATGATTTTCCTGAATGCGTCGGAACATTTTTTCCATATCTGACTTGGTAAAATGCACCAAAACGGGACGTCCGTGTGGACAGTTGTAGGGGTTATCACATTGAGAAAGCTGATAAAGGAGCTGTCTGGCTGAATGGTCATCGATACGGTGATTGGCCTTGATCGACCGCTTGCAGGACATCATGATAGCCAGCTCTGCTCGGTATTTCTTGATCGAAACTTCTTTAGTTAAGAGGAGCATATCGCACATCTCATAGATACCAGATTCGATTTCCTCTTCGGCCATCCAAATAGGATGTTCACGCAGGATAAATTGATTTTCTCCATACTCTGCTAGAAAAACACCTACTTCCTCTAGGAGAGGCATTCTTTCTCTAAGACGAAGGGCATCATCCGCAGGAAATTCAAAGATGTAGGGCACTAAGAGTTGCTGCTGACTCTGGTCAACATTGCCGATGCTTTCACGGTATTCCTCGTACTTAACCCGCTCCTGAGCTGCATGCTGGTCAATGATATAGAGTCCATCTCGCCCCTGGGCAAAGAGATAAGTCCCGTGCATCTGTCCGAAAAATTCCAATTCTGGAAAGCTTGATGATTCTTCTCGCTCCAGCTTATCATAGGCTTTATCGAGACTAGCAAGGTCCAACTCTGGATGGTCTAGTTGGTCATAGCTAGCTGGCTTTCTCTCTGCAAAATGCAGTTTTGCAGGCTTGGTCAACTGGTCCAAGGTTTCCTTGGCAAACAGGGTTAAATCCTGTCTTTCTTCAGTCAAGCCTACTTGATGGTCTGAAACCTCAACTTGAGTCGGTCTTGTTACTTCTGTTTGTTCATAGTAAAGCGTATTTTCTTTGAGTGGGAGAATGGTCTGCTCTACCTTTTGACGATTACGAACGGTCGACTTGGCAAGATTTTCTAAAGCATCAGGTATCAAGGCTTGTTCCTTGAGACTATTTGAAATAGCCTCTGAAAGCAGCGCCATCAGTTCTCTTTCCTTAGAAATCCGCACTTCTTGCTTGGTCGGATGCACATTGACATCTGCCAAATAAGGATCAATATGGATGTGAATGACAGCCAGTGGAAAACGCCCTACCATGAGCTTGCTTCCATAACCGTCAAGAATAGCACGGTTGAGTAGAAAGTTCTTGATATAACGGCCATTGATGAAGAGGCTGATATAGTTGCGATTTGCTCGGGTTAACTCAGGCAGAGACACAAAACCTGTAATTTCGAAATCTAAGTCAGAGTTCTCAATTTCAATCATCTTCTTAGCACTCACCAAACCGTAAATCCCTGCGATGGCTTGACGCAGTTGACCAGTCCCTGCTGTCCGCGTCATTTCCTTGCCATCACTGATTAAACTAAAAGAAATCTCGGGATGAGCCAATCCCAGACGGTTGACAATATCAATGATATGAGACAGCTCAGCTTGCTGGCTCTTCATATACTTGAGGCGGGCAGGTGTGTTGAAAAAGAGGTCCTCCGCACAAACCTTGGTCCCCACAGGACTAGTCGCTGGAATGACTTCCTCAACTTCACCCCCACGCGCAACGAGCTTAGTCCCATGACTCGCACCATCCACCGCTGTCAACAGAGTCAGCACACTGACAGAAGCGATAGAAGGCAGGGCTTCACCACGAAAACCGAGTGTCCGAATCCGAAAGAGGTCTGCTTGATTTTTTATCTTACTGGTCGCATGTCGACGCAGGGCCAACTCCACCTCATCGTGGGCAATTCCATGACCATTATCTGTGATTTGAATCTTCTTAAGACCAGCTTCCTCAATCTCAATGATAATCTGACTTGAGCCCGCGTCAATGGCATTTTCTACCAACTCTTTGACCACACTGGCAGGACGTTCAATAACCTCTCCTGCTGCGATCTGGTTTGCCAGCACCTCTGGCAATTCAATAATTTGAGACATCTTTCAGCCCCTTTCTGTATCTATTTTCCTAGAAATTGATTAGTGCTATTATACCATATTTCAGATACTATCAGAAAAAGCAAATACCACATAGACTCCAAATCTGTCCACATAGGCAAAAGCTCTTGCTAGGGGTCGTAAAATAGTGTTTAATAAAGGTGTACAGGAAGTGATCACAACCTTGTATAACTGAAAAGGAGGGAAATTTATGAAAGTAGAACTACAGATTAAGGAGACTTACGAGGAGGAAAAGCTGATTATCCAAGCACCTCAGCCGACCGAAAAAGTCCAAAAAGTCATCGAGTTCGCAGAAAATCTTGACCAAAAAGAAACAATCAAAGGAAAGATTGATGATCAGGTCTATCTAGTTAAGATTGGTAAGATACAACGCTTCTATATCGAGAATCGGAAGGTTCTAGCAGAAACTGCATCTCAGACCTATACCATTGATTTTCGGCTCTATCAAGTGCTTGACATTCTGCCGACCACTTTTATCCAAATTTCCCAATCTGAAATCGTTAATATTGACGCTATCTCTCATCTCAAACTAACCCCCAACGGCCTGGTCGAAATCTTTCTCAAAAACGAAAGCTTCACCTACTCTTCACGCCGTTACCTAAAAACCATCAAGGAGAAATTAGAACTATGAAAAAACAAATCTTTCACGATGCAGCCGCTGGTGTACTTATCGGCCTCATCCTCTCTATCCTCTTTTCACTCATTTATGCACCAAATACCTATGCCCCACTAAGCCCCGAGTCTCTTATCGGCCAAGCGATGGCTCAACATCAGGTTCACGGTGCTCTAGTCTTGCTCTACTGTATGGTCATCTGGTCAGCTATCGGTGTTCTCTTTAGCTTTGGCAGTCGTTTATTCAGCCGTGACTGGAGCTTGCTCCGTGCCACACTTTCCCATTTCTTCCTCATGCTGGCTGGCTTTGTTCCACTAGCAACTCTGGCTGGTTGGTTCCCCTTCCACTGGACCTTCTATCTCCAGCTTATTCCAGAGTTTGCGATTGTCTACCTCATCATCTGGACTATTCTCTATAAAAGAGAAGCTAAAAAAGTAGACCACATCAATCAACTCTTGGCCCATAAAAAGTAATAGAGAAAATCCCACTCACAAAAATGTGAGTGGGATTTTTTTATAACTTTTGTTTGAGCTCGACCAAGACATTCATAGCCTGCATCGGTGTCATATTGTATACATCCAGTTTAGCTAATTCTGCTAGGATAGGATGCTCTGCAGGCGCGTCAAAGAGTGACATCTGTTCAGTAACAGCGCTTGTTTGTCTCATGGGAGCAGGACTTTCCGTCCCTTGATTCTCCAGTTGAGTCAATATCTTATCCGCCCTTGCTAAAAGTTCTGCTGGCAAGCCAGCAATCTTAGCAACGTGGATACCATAGGATTTGTCAGCTGGTCCTGGTTCGATCTTGTGAAGGAAGGTGACCTGTCCATCCTGTTCTAAGGTTGCCACGTGGACATTGACCAAGTGTTCCAAGCTGGACTCCAGACTGGTCAACTCATGGTAGTGGGTCGCAAAGAGAGTTTTGGCTCCGATATGTTCATGGATGTATTCGATGATGGATTGGGCCAGAGCCATTCCGTCATAAGTTGCAGTTCCGCGTCCCAATTCATCAAAGAGAATCAAGGAATCCTTGGTCGCATGCGAAATGGCATTGTTGGCCTCCATCATCTCCACCATAAAGGTTGATTGACCTGAAACCAAGTCATCTGCTGCTCCGATACGGGTAAAGATAGTATCGAAGATAGGCAAATGGGCGCTTTCTGCCGGCACATAAGAACCCAGCTGGGCCATAACCGCAGTCATGGCTAACTGGCGCATGTATGTTGATTTCCCACTCATGTTGGGCCCTGTAATTAGCTGAATACTCGTATCTTCTGCCATCTGGATACTATTTGGAATATAGGTCTGAGCTCCCATGACCTTTTCGACGACAGCATGGCGCCCTTTCTGGATATCAATTTGTGAATCGTCTCCAAACTCAGGTCGGATCAAATGCTGGGTTTCAGCCACAACTGCTAGACTTTGCAAGACATCAACCGTTGCAATTCCTTGGGCTAGAGCCTGCAAACGCTGGATGTACTTGCTGACTTCCTCACGGATACGCATAAAGATTTCATATTCTAGGTTGGCTGACTTCTCGCGCGCCTCCAGCATATCTCCCTCGATACGGGCTAATTCCTCGGTACCAAAGCGTTCCGAATTTTTCAACGTCGCCTTGCGGAAAAAGTGGGCTGGCACATTTCCCAGTTGCGAATTAGTCACATGGAAATAGTAGCCATCCTTTTTATTGTAGTCAATCTTAAGCGTGCTGATACCAGAGTTTTCTCGCTCCTTAGCCTCAATCTCAGCAATCCAACTGGTCCCTTCTCTGAGCACTCGACGGTATTTATCCAAGGTTTCATCAAATCCAGTCCGGATAATACCACCTTCCGTAATCACGTGAGGAGCTTCAGGAGCAATCGCAGCACTAATCAAGCTCTCCAACTCCGGAATGGCATCCAGCTGTGCGATGAGATAGGCTAGAGCAGGCTGCTCCATGCCTTCTAAAATCGCTCGAATCCGTGGCACACTAGATAAGGTAGTCGCCAGTTGCAAGAGATCCTTTGGATTGGTCTTGCCAAAAGAAACCCGACTAGCCAAACGTTCGATGTCATAAACACCCTTGAGACTGTCTGTCAAATCACTACGCTCAAAGAAGTGGTCAAGAAAGACCTGCACCACCTCTTGACGTTGGACGATTCGTTCCTTATCAATCAAGGGACGATGGATCCAAGAGCGCAAGAGCCGCATGCCCATAGCTGTTTTGGTTTCATCCAAAAGCCAGAAAAGACTCCCCTGCTTCTTGCCTGAACGGGCATTCTCAACCAAATCCAGACTAGCCTTGGTCGCATAATCCATCTGCAAGAAATCTTTAATTTCATAGTGGATAACTGGTTTGAGATGGTTCAATTCTCGCATCTGGGTACGGTGAACATACTGGAGGAGCTTACTAGCTGCCGCTTGCTCCACAGCTGCCAGTCGTGGATCCAGTAAATGAATATCCTCAAAGCCTTCCTTCTCATAAGAAAGCACCAGATTCATCTGACGGCTGAGGATTTGTTCTTCTTCCTCAGACAAGTCATAACCCAGCACCACTTCTCGAGCCTTGAGATTACGGATTTCCCCACAAACCAACGTGAAATCTAATAGACCTGTCACATAAAAGTCACCCGTCACCAAATCCATATAAGCCAGACCAAATTGATTGCCATCACAATCTAAGGAAACCAAGAAATTATTCTGACTATCCGGCTTACTGCTATCAACGACCGTTCCAGGTGTGATGACCTGGACCACCTCTCGCTTGACAACACCAACTGCTTGTTTGGGATCTTCCATCTGCTCGGCTATGGCTACCTTATAGCCCTGCTCAATCAGAACATCGATATACTGCTGGGCAGAATGATAGGGGACACCCGCCATGGGTATCGGATTTTCTGCATTTTTATTCCGACTTGTTAAGGAAATTTCTAAAATCTGCGCTGCATTAATTGCATCTTCATAGAACAACTCGTAAAAATCACCCATTCGAAAAAGCAAAAAAGCATCTGGGTATTGTTTCTTAATATCCACATACTGTTGCATGCCGGGTGATAGCTTTTCTGTTGCCATTTTCCGTCTCTCCTTGCTAAAAATAAGTCTTGAGAGCAACTCCCAAGACCTTATTTATCTTTCATCAAATCTAGCAAACGATCTTCCATCAGCTTGGCAACGTGCTGGTCTCGACAAATAACCAATAAGGTATTAGCACCAGCAACCGTTCCTAAAATCCATTCATCCTTGTTTGCATCTACAATGTTTGCTAAGACTGCAGCTTCCCCAAGTTTGGTATGAAGTACCAAGGTGAACTCTGCTCTTGCAACACCTTCTAAATGATGAGACAAAAACTCAACTAAATCAATCTTATCTGTCTCATTTGCTAGTACATAATACACCATATCATTTTTCTTAACCTTGGTCAAGCCGATTTCACGCAAATCACGTGACAAAGTCGTTTGTGTCACATAAACATTACGAGCTTCTAAACGATCTTGAATCTCTTTTTGTGTCCCAAGTTTTTCTTCGGTGATCATCTTTTTAATCAACTGATGCCGTTCTCTTTTTCTCATATTATCCTCTTAAGTGAATATTTATAACAAGTTTTACATTTATTTTATAACTACATTATACCAAAAAAACTAGATAATTCAAAAAAATTCTTTTCTTTCTCAAAAAATGTAGTAAATTGTGTTAAAATAGTAAAAAAGCCCAAAAGGAGCCCTTATGAATACAAAAGAATTGATTGCTAGCGAGTTGGCTAGCGTCATTGATAGCCTGGACCAAGAGGCTATTTTAAATTTACTGGAAACACCTAAAAACTCAGAAATGGGAGATATCGCCTTCCCTGCCTTTTCTCTAGCAAAGGTCGAGCGTAAAGCTCCTCAAATGATTGCAGCAGATATTGCTGAAAAAATCAATAGTCAAGCCTTTGAAAAGGTTGTTGCTACTGGACCTTACGTCAACTTTTTCCTTGATAAATCGGCTATTTCGGCTCAGGTATTACAGGATGTTATCACTGAAAAAGAGCACTATGCTGACCAAACCATTGGCAAGCAAGAAAATATCGTTATCGATATGTCTAGTCCCAATATCGCAAAACCATTCTCTATTGGGCACTTGCGTTCAACAGTTATCGGAGATAGCTTATCACATATTTTTCAAAAAATCGGTTATCAAACGGTCAAGGTCAACCACCTAGGAGACTGGGGCAAACAGTTTGGAATGTTGATCGTTGCCTACAAGAAATGGGGAAATGAGGAAGCCGTTAAAGCGCATCCAATCGATGAACTTCTTAAACTCTACGTTCGCATCAATGCTGAAGCTGAAAAAGACCCTAGCTTGGATGAAGAAGCACGCGAATGGTTCCGCAAACTGGAAAATGGAGATGAGGAAGCCCTCGCTCTCTGGCAATGGTTCCGTGATGAAAGTTTAGTGGAATTCAACCGCCTTTACAATGAATTACAAGTTGAATTTGACAGCTACAACGGAGAAGCCTTCTACAACGATAAGATGGATGCTGTTGTAGATATTCTCGCTGAAAAAGGACTTCTTGTTGAGTCAGAGGGAGCCCAAGTTGTCAATCTTGAGAAATATGGAATTGAACACCCAGCCCTTATCAAAAAATCTGATGGTGCAACTCTCTATATCACACGAGACTTGGCTGCAGCCCTTTACCGTAAAAAGGAATACCAATTTGCAAAATCCATCTATGTTGTTGGTCAAGAGCAATCTGCCCACTTCAAACAACTCAAGGCAGTACTACAAGAGATGGGCTACGATTGGAGCCAAGACATTGTCCATGTTCCGTTTGGATTGGTAACAAAAGAAGGGAAAAAACTCTCTACCCGTAAAGGAAATGTCATCTTGCTAGAACCGACTATCGCTGAGGCTGTTAGTCGTGCCAAAGCCCAAATCGAAGCGAAAAATCCTGAGTTAGAAAATAAAGACCAGGCTGCCCACGCTGTTGGAGTTGGGGCTATCAAGTTCTATGATCTTAAGACCGACCGTACAAATGGATATGACTTCGACCTTGAAGCTATGGTATCCTTTGAAGGGGAAACTGGACCTTACGTTCAATACGCCTACGCTCGTATCCAATCTATCTTGCGCAAAGCCGATTTCAAGCCAGATACAGTTGGCAACTACAGCCTGAATGATGCTGAAAGCTGGGAAATCATAAAACTACTCCAAGACTTTCCACGTATTATCAATCGTGCAGCAGATAACTTTGAACCTTCTATCATTGCGAAATTTGCGATTAGTCTGGCTCAAGCCTTTAACAAATATTATGCACATACACGTATCCTAGATGAAAGTCCTGAGCGCGACAGTCGTCTAGCACTCAGCTACGCAACCGCAGTGGTCCTCAAAGAAGCCCTTCGTTTGCTCGGAGTAGAAGCGCCAGAGAAGATGTAAATCGCCAAAGTTACTTGATTGCAAAGCAATCTAAGTAACTAACGCCAAATCCTATTCGGACTTTGGCTAGGCGCTTCACTAGTAAAGAAACATAAATATTGTCGATTTATGTTTCTTTACGTCGTAACCAGTACGAGTTGCCCAAACGCTTTACTAATTCACCAGACCAAATAATATCGATTTGGTTAGGCTCATGTCGTAATCTTTTAAATTACTTGAAAGCAATCTGAAAGATTGAGGCAAAATAACATTTATATTGTGTTCGGCATTGTAGCATTTCAATGAAACAATTTATTCACTTTTACTATTTCTTTATCACACTGGGAGATTCCTTATGAGCCAATATGCTTATATCCTCGTTGTACTTAGCTTGGTTTTCCTTTTTCTGCTCAATAAGTACGAGAAGGAAAGACTTCAAAGACTCTACCAAGAGCAACTTTTGAAGGACGAGACATTTAGGTCTGACATCAAAGAGAAAATTCACACGACTGAAAATATCAATGATGTCATTGCACATATCAATAAAACTTACCGTCTGGGAATGTTGCTCTCAAAAGACGTCACAGATCAATTGAAATAATCAAAATCCGAGAAGCTTTCTTCTCGGATTTTTTAGGCTTACCATATTCTCCTTGGAGAAATTTCATTAATGCATGTAAAGTTTTCTGTAATTTTCTATATTTTTTCAAAATGGTCTTGCATTTCCTTTAAGATTTTTGTAGAATAGTAGCTATCTATTCAGATTATTCTGAAAATTCAAAAATAGGAGTGTTTATTATGTCACAAGTTACGTTATCAAACCAGTCAACCTGGGCAAGCAAACTAAAGGCAATGGGGCCAGGAATCCTAATGGCTTCTGCTGCCGTTGGAGGTTCTCACATTGTATCCTCTACTCAAGCTGGTGGTTCTTATGGGTGGTCACTACTCCTCTTGGTTATCTTGGCCAATGTTTTTAAATATCCATTTTTCCGTTTTGGTGCCGAATATACTGCCGACACTGGTAAAACCTTGGTAGAAGGCTATGCTGAAAAAGGAAAAATCTATCTCTGGATTTTCTTTGTCCTCAATGTCTTCTCTGCTATGGTTAATACAGCTGGAGTCGCTATCCTTTGCTCAGCCATCATCGCTAGCGCCTTCCCAATGATTGGACTTAGCATCACTCAGTGGTCCCTTATCCTTGTTGCAGTCATTTGGGCCATGCTACTCTTTGGTGGCTACAAACTATTAGATGGTATGGCAAAATGGATCATGTCTGCTTTGACCATTGCAACTGTTCTTGCAGTTATCATTGCAGCAATTAAACATCCAGAATACAGCTCTGATTTTGTCGAAAAGACACCTTGGCAAATGGCGGCACTCCCTTTTATCGTTTCCCTCTTAGGATGGATGCCTGCCCCTATTGAAATTTCAGCCGTCAATTCACTCTGGTCTGCTGAAAAGAAAAAGACCGTCAACTTTAATACAGCGGACGCCCTTTTCGACTTTAACGTTGGTTACATTGGAACTGCTATCCTAGCTGTATTCTTCGTGGCACTAGGAGCACTGATTCAGTATCCTACAGGACAAGCAGTTGAAGCAGCTTCAGCCAAGTACATTTCTCAATTTGTGGGTATGTATGCCTCTGTTCTTGGAGAATGGTCCCGTTATTTGATCACCTTTATCGCCTTTCTCTGTATCTTTGGAACGGTCATCACCGTTATCGATGGCTACTCTCGTGTCAATCAGGAATCGCTGCGACTCTTGATTCGTCAAAAAGAGGATTCTCGCAAATCTTTGAACATCTGGATGACCATTACCGCTATCATTGGTATCGTAATTATTAAATTCTTTGCTGGTCAAGTTTCCACCATGCTTCGCTTTGCCATGATCGGTTCTTTCCTGACAACACCATTCTTCGCTCTTTTGAACTATGTATTGGTGACACGTGAGAATAAAAATCTTCCTTCTTGGCTAAAACTCCTCGCTATCGCAGGATTGATTTTCCTCTTTGGCTTCGCTATCTTCTTTATCTATGCACTTGCCATCGGAAAAGCAGGATAGTTTATAAAATGGCACCCTGACAGGGTGCTTTTTGCATACTCAAAAGCAGTTGAAAATCTCAACTGCCCCTCAGTACTACTTTATTTTTCTGTCTCTAACTCATACAAGTCTGCAATGATTGCTGCGACTTTTTTAATATCTCCCAGCATGCCTCTCATTTCAAAATCTGCTAGAACGGGGAAACCAAAACGCTGGCTGTACTGCTTGGCTGTTAGGCAGTATTGATTGTTAAAATTGCGATTACCAGATCCCACTACCCCAAAACACTTACTAGCATTGTCTCCATAAGCGATAAAGTCGCCCACTGGAGTCGTTAGAATCTCAACATCGCCGTTATCGACACCATTTCCACCTTCCAGATAGGTCGGCAAGAAAGCGACATAGGGATGTTCCATTTCAAAGAATTCTTGGCCTTCCTTGACCAAATCCTTGATATGGATTTTTTGGACCTCAATTCCCTCATACTGAGACAAGAGATAGTCCTTGAGTCGGGTTACAAAACTCTCTGTATTCCCACTCAGACTGATATACACTAGGGATATTTTTTTCATGTTGACCTCGATTTTTTGTTTACGATTTAAAAAGAACTAACAAGATTGTAACTTGATAGTCCTTTTTTGTCAATACTTAGGCAACTTCTTCTGCTTCGACTTCTTCGGCCAAATCTTTTTGTTGGCGCCACATCTTGTAAAAGACTAAGGCTAAAAAGAGAACATTGATAATGATGAACAAAATATTCGTTCCTTGTGCAAATGCTCCCATTCCTAGGCCGAGGGTAGAATCTTTGATTAATTGAACCGCATCTTGAACATTCATATAGCTATAAACCAAACCAACAATCGCTAGTAGAACATAGCCAATATAAGCATAGTTTGCGAATTGCACATTTTTACGTACTAGAAATACAAAGGCTACTACAACTAAAATTGCAGATAAAACAATCAACAACGTATTAAAAATAGAGTGCGATGACGCTGTTACTTGGTAAGTATAGTTGACTGTGTCTTCTAATTGCTGAGCAGTAAGCGTCCCGCTATTCGCCAGGCTAGCACGAAGCACATCTTTACTTGGCAATGGACTCAAGATTCCAAATAATGACATAGATGAAATGAGGGCTGATAAGACTAACAAAACCCAAAGATAAATAGGATTCTTTTTCATGTTTTCCTCCAAAAGATATTTTGAACATTATAGCATTTTTTGTACAGGAATACAACTTTTACAAGCTAGTTTCAACTTGTTTCCGATAAGCTTTCGGTGATTTTCCGCACAATTTACGGAAAACCTTATAGAAATATCCAACATTACTATAGCCAACTGCATAGCAAATATCTTCGATGCTATCACTGGTCGACAGTAAGAGTTGCTGCGCTGCCTTAATTCTCTGTTTATTGAGCAATTCCGCAAAGGTTGAGTTGGTTTCCCTCTTGATCAGCTGACCGAGATAGACAGGATTGATAAAGAGATCCTTGCTAATATCCTTAAGTGAGAGCTCTTTCTGATAATCACGCCCAATCACCTCCAGAACGCTCACCACATTTTCATTCATGCGATACTGGCCAAAGAACTTGGTCAAGGTTTCTTTGATATAGGCAACCAATTCTTCAAAGGTGTTAATGGCATGGATAGCTTTGACAATCTCGGTCATATCATCTGCTTTTAGGTGTTCAAACAAATGAAAGACATCCATGACAAACTGGGTAAAGAGCTGCTTCGTGATAGCCACGCGCGGGGTATTCTCCAAGACGACCTTCTCTAGCAAGGTTAATTCTTCGATGATTTGATTGATATTCCCTTGGATAATCACCCGATAAATCGGCTCGTAATAGGCAAACAAACTCTCGGATTTTTCTAGATTAACTGAACCGTAGAAGAGGGCTTTTTCAGCGTTGATCTTCCAATTCTCAAAGGACTGCTGGTAGGGTGCTTCAAATGGTGTCACGACGATGCCATCGAGCGGTTGATCAGAGATGAAAATCTGCCAGTCTTGCCCCAAAACATAGTAAGGAATGGTAAAAGAACCCTGCTTTTCCTTGGATAGACCAATCCACCAGCTGTCTTTACCTGACAGGTAGTTCGTAAATCCTGTCTCATCCAATTCTTGACTGAGGGTCTGACTTTGTTCCACCTTTTCCTGAAGCTGCTGCGCAATTTTTTCTAATAAATTGCCCAACTCCACCTTGTCTACTGGCTTGACCAGATAATCCACGACACTAAGGTTCATGGCTTTTTTAACGTACTCAAACTCCTGATAACCAGACAGCAAGATATAATAGGTATCTGGAAGTAGCTCTTTCATTTCCCTAATCATCTCAAGTCCGGTCTTATCTGGCATGTTGACATCGGAAATGACCACATCTACTGGATTTTTCTTAACATAGTCCAAAGCATCATCTGCGTGATTAGCTGTTGCGACGACTTGCATATCCCATTTTTCAAAGGGGATTAATCGCTTGAGCCCCTCTGTCACCATGTACTCATCGTCTACTAATAAAACTTTATACATTTCTACCCTTTCTATTCATCCTGGATAGTGATATGGTAACGAACACCTTCTTGCTCAGCTGACTCTACACTGATTTGGTAGCGATCCCCAAAGTAGAGAACAAAGCGTTCGTGTACATTTACTATTCCAATTGATTGCCGCTCCCCACTATAGCTTGCCTCGTGTTCAAAACTTCGTTGAGCTAATTTTTCTTGCAAGCTAGCTAGTTTCTCAGCGGGCATTCCTCGACCATTGTCTTCCACTAGGATTTCAACGAAGCCTTGGCCCTTCAAGGCTTTGATACTGATGACATTATCCGTTCTGCGATGGTCAACACCATGGGCAAAGTAGTTTTCTACCAATGGTTGGAGTGTAAATTTTGGAATCCTCATTTCTTCCAATTCTGGTGCAATCTTGAAACCATAGGCAATGGATTTAGGATAACGCACCATGCAGAGATAGCTATATTTTCGGCAAAATTCCAACTCCTGCTTCAAGGTCGTTTCCCGCTCGTCAGAGATATTGTTGCGTAACAAGCTACTAAATTCATAGATAATATCTGCCAGTTCATCCTGACTTTGCATGACGGCATACATCCGTAAAAACTCCAGAGTATTGTACATAAAGTGAGGATTGATTTGAGCCTGCAGGGCTCGCATATTGGCATCTTTTTGACTGAGCTCTAGCTGATAGATATCATGGATATTTTTTTCCAGGCGGTCCAACATATCATTGGTTGTTTCTGCAATGAGAAGCAACTCTTGGTCTTTTTCAGAGGTATCGATTCGAAGGCCTTCTTCTCCTTGAGCAATCACCTCGATCGAATCTACTAGGTCTACGACCTGCTTTTGGTAATTTGAGAAAGTCTGTCTAAGGGTCACGTACAAAATGATGATAAAGAGAATACTTAGCCCAATAGTGACAGCTGAACTCGTCAAAGTTCCTGTAAGAACAAAATTTTTAGGAACAGCAACTCGAACCTGATAACCATGAGAGGTGACACCCACAAACCAGTTTTCTCGCTCGGCTGAGACCTTCTCCCCAATATGGAACATCTCAGTCTCAAAAGGCGAAGTTACTGTTACAGCCATTGGGATATGACCCCGAGTATTGTCAATAGCTCCATGTAAAACATCTGGGGATAGAGAGATATAGATCACTCCTAAATCCTTGTCAGACACAGGATCAGAAACAGGAATAGCAAAACTATTGGCTGTTGGCTTAAAATCCTCCGCAGGAACTTTCTCTCCACTGCGTTTTTCTCTAGTCGAAACATATACTTCCTTGTAGTCCTGAAGAACAATAGCCACTCCAGTCACAAAATCATTCCGAACATAGAGGTCATCAATATTTTCATACAGGGAAACCGAGATATAAGGCGAAGTTTTACGCTCTAATTGCCAATAGAAATAGTCTGGTGTGCTGAGACTGAAATACTTGTAAATCCCTTCGATGCGGGCCTGATTTTCAACCAAAGACTGAGCAAGTTGGGTTGACTCTCTGTGATAGTATTCCACTTCACTCACTGTCCGAGTGGTCACACGTTCTGCAACCCGTTGGGCCTCTTTCTCACGCGAGTCCCAGTCAGCATACGATAGCATAATCGCAAAACTGGCAATGACCACGATCATAACCAAACTATAAATCCGTAAAAGAGAGTGAAGCCAAAACTGCTTCATTCTATTTTGTCGCCAATTTTTCATGGATACTTTCATAAATAGGTTCCAACATATCACTGATAAAGAAATGCCACATTCCAATTCCTACAAAAAAGAGCAAGGCAGGCATATAATAACCAACTCCTACAAGGAGAGTCGTCCCGAGTAAAACCTTGGCAATCGCAGGTAAGCTCATAAAAATCCCGATAAGGGACAGTTTCAAGGTATTTTGGTAGGATAAATCAAAGTACACCTGAAGTTTCAAGGAAACAGTGTAGGCTAGAAAGACAAGAGCAACTACAAGGACGTTGAGAAAGGTCGCCAAAAGGTGGAAAATCGTCTGGTGGGGCAATTGAACTAGAAGATACAAACCATAAACTAGGACAAGATCCACAAACACAAAACTATAGAAAGCCAAATTACTCTTGACAAAATTGCTCTTATACAATTCCCAAGCTTCCTTCAAATGGTAGGCTCGATAGGTATAACCATGCTCCGCATACAAACTCATCAGGGTGGCACTAGCTGGTGCCAAACCAAAGACCACTCCTCCTGCTAGTGTTAATAGCCAGAAATAAGCCGTCGCAATCATTCCCAAAAAGATACGATTAAAGACGAATTCTAGAAACTTTCCCATGCTACTCTCCTTAAACTAACGATGTAACTATTATATCATATTTCAAGCGTTTTCAAAAATTTAGAACTCCCATTTACAATCCTCAAAAAGCGTGATACAATTGGTTTTGTTAATTCACATCAAGGAGATTCTCATGAAGAAAAATATCTTAACCACCCTCTTGGCCGCCGTCCTCTACTTTCTCTGTGTAGGGATTGGAGTCTTCCTAGGACACCTGGTCGATCAAACAGGCAATATGTTCTACGCGCCGGCCTTTTCTGCCCTTGTCGGTGGCAGTGTCTACATGCTTCTTTTGACGAAGGTCCCTCGTTTTGGCGCTATCACCACTCTGGGACTTTTTATGGCACTTTTCTTCCTAGCTAGCAAGCATGGCGCTGGTGCCTTTCTCCCAGGACTCGCCTGTGGTCTTGCAGCAGATGCCATCGCTCGTCTCGGCAACTACAGAGACCGAATCAAAAACACCCTCTCCTTCCTCGTCTTTGCTTTTAGCACAAGTGGTCCTATCTTTCTCATGTGGATCCGTCCCAAAGCTTACGTGGCCACTTTACTTGCGCGTGGGAAATCCCAAGAATACATTGACCGTATCATGGTCGCTCCAGAGTTGGACAAAATCCTTCTCTTTGTTTCAAGCATCCTCCTAGGTGCCTTGATTGGGGCTGTGGTTGGGCAATTTCTAAGTCAAAAAATAGCTGATAAACTATAAGGTAAAAGCCCTGAAGACTAGCAATGCCTAGCTCCAGGGCCTTTTTGTATACAATCTTAAAATTCACTATAGATAAATTCTTGAATATTCGAAAAATCGGTCACAAAACAGTAGATCACGATGCTCAAGATGACCGTATAGAAAAATAGTGTCCACAAGATTAAACGATGTGTGTTAGTTAGCTTGGTTTGCAAATTTGTAAAGTTCTTTTTCAACTTCCATCCATCCTTTCACTCCAACGTGCATCACGTCAAATAAAAAGTAATCATCATACTCTCTGTTTCCATAGTTTAATACGGTTGCACCATGGCTTTTTGCGACATCTTCTATTTTTTTATAAGTTTTTTCTCGCATCTCTCTTGAGACACCAGTGTAGTCATTCCATTTCCCGTTTACTGGGAAAATAATAACCTCAACTTCAATGCCCAATTCTTTAGCAACTGTCAAGAAGAGTTCCATATCTGAATATTCTGGTGACTCTAGGTAGCTCAAATCTTTATTGGAATCTTTCAGCGATGCATAGCGATCTTTTAAGTAAGTATTGTAGTAGTTATTATCAACAGCATAGTCATTATTGTCTGTTTTCTTTTTGACCTCTTCCACAAACTGATCCGTCATCTTTTCCCAATCATAGTCTGGGGTTTTGTCTCCTAGTGAAGGATAATCTGATTTAGCATGTTTTTGATAAAAAGTCTGTTTAAGCTTAAAGGAATACATCGCGTTATCTAACTCTAATAGTTTTTTATCAACAATAGTTCCTTTTCCATCTATGAAATAACTTTTGTATTTTTTGTAGATGTCATTTTGTTGCTTATTTCCTTTGGTAATCTCGATAATGCGATTGATTATTTTTTCTTTCGTTTCTTTACTAATCTTATCATTATCTAGCATGTGAAAAATATGTTCCTGAGAAGCCTTGTTCAAAAAGGCATCTTGATGGGTCCCATCTTTTTCAAACCACTGAACCGACTCTACTATAGCTACTTTTCGCTTACTCATTGATCCTTCAATAGAGCCCAAGGTCGTAGCCTGAATGATGTTTTGAGAATAACTGGTCCCAATCTGCATGATATTAAAATCGTTGTAGTTAAAAATTTTATTTGGATGATAGTCTTCATTTATCGTTGCGACCAACTCTGAGGAACCCATTAGAACCAGTGTATTGGGGGTGATATTGCTTGTTAGAATATCTCTACTTTTATACTTTTCATACGAGGTGCTATAACGAATACTGTTATCCTTGACTTTATAATAATCATCAATCTTCTTGACATACGTCACATTTAAAAGGGCAAGCGTCGCAATTACGAGCACAAGCGATAGTAAAAATGCTTTTAATTTAATCATCTCGTTTTATCCTATCCCTTCGATCTAGCCTATTTCTTTTCAATCTCTTATCTCTTTAAAATCGTCAGTAAGATTTTATAGGGTTCACCTGAAAAGATAAAGAAACCAATCATAACCAAATTCATGGTCACAAACCAACTTAGTAGCTTATACCAGTTTTTGTTTTTATTTTTCTTATAAAAATTGCTTTTCTTTTGATACACTTCAAATCCAGCCATCAAGACACCATGGTAAAAACCATAGACAATGTAGCTAACACTGAGACCATGCCAAAAACCCATGACCAACATATTGATCATATAGGCATAGGTTGCATTGTGTAGTCTATTTTTAAACCATTTTTTCCTGATAACCTGCATCAATACTCTTGAAAATACAAAATCTCTCAACCAGGTCGACAAGGTGATATGCCATCTAGTCCAAAAATCCTTGATATCGACACTCAAGAAAGGTTTGTTAAAGTTCATCGGTGTCTGAATACCTAGAATATTACTACTTCCAACGGCCATTAGACTATAGCCTGCAAAGTCAAAGAACAGATACAAGGTATAGAGGTACATATACTTGATTGAGTAAACGACTGTGCCAGTATTATTTAGAGCGAGTAACATCTGATAAACATAGGTTGATAAAACAATCTTGTAAAGGAGTCCTAGAACGATACGATACACACCGTCCCCTGCTAATTCTAGATACTCTTTTCGGGGCATGACCTCGTTTATCTCTTTTAAAAATCTCCTACTCCGATCAATTGGACCAGCACTAACTGTTGGGAAAAAGAGCAAAAACTGTAGATAATCTTTTACACTGATTTTTTCTTTGATTAAGCCATCCGATATCTCTAGCATGATCTGAATGGTCTTAAAGGACATGTAAGAAATTCCAATAAAGGCCAACAAATGCAGAGAAGTCAGAGCAAAGACTTTATTGATCACCAAAGGAAGGATGGAAAGGAAAACCAGTGGTTTCAGCCACTTTGCCTCTATCCGCTGTGCTAGAAAAACCAGAAAATACTGGTAAACGATAAAGGCGAGCAAATAGACAATCATCGCTCGACTCTTACCATAGATAGCTCCTGCAAATAAGAGGGAGAGGGCCAAAATATAGTAGTCCTTACGTTTTTCAAAAAAGTTTACCACAAAACCAATCAGTAAAACTACAAACAAGAGAAGGAAAAACTCATTCCCCTCGAAATAATTCATACCAGCCAAACTCCTTTACATTATCATCCCTTCTACAGCAAAGTTTCTGACTTGCTAATTGGGGACCTTTGTTTATTATAGCATATTTCTAAAAAGAAGCTTTATCCTTCTTGCATTTCGGTTAGAAAACAAAAAGGAGTCCCGTTGAACTCCTTCCATTATTTATGACTTAATTTCTTGGTCAAGAAATCTCCCAAGAACTGGATTGTAAAGATAATCAAGATGATAATAATGGTCGCCAAGATAGTCACATCGTGATTGTAACGATTAAATCCATAGGCAATGGCTACGTTACCAATACCACCAGCTCCAACCGCACCGGCCATAGCTGTTTCCCCAACAAGGGAAATCAAGGTCACAGTCGTCACACGAATCAAATCTGGAAGACCTTCTGATAGGTAAACACCCACGATGTCCCAGAAGGTCGCTCCGCTCGCTTGAGCCGCCTCAATGACACCACTATCTAACTCAGCCAAGACAACCTGCACCTGACGGGCAAAGAAGGCAAAGACCGCAAAAGAAAGTGGGACAAGGGCTGCATTTGGCCCGATACTTGTTTTGACAATCAAGTGAGACAGTGGCGACATGATTGCCAAGAGGATGATAAATGGTACCGCACGGAAAATAGAGGTAATCTTGTCTAAAATCCAGAAGATAACCTTATTTTCCAAGACACCGCCTGGCGCTGTCAAGACGAGGAAGAGACCTGCCACCAGCCCCAAGAACCCTCCGATGATGAAGGAAAGAACTGTCATATAAAGAGTTAGGTAGATGGCTGTTCCCCAGCCTGCCTGACCAGCCCAGCCCATCTTATAGACATTTGGTAGATAAGTTTGAATCAACTCTGTCATTTTACTGTCCTCCCTTCAATACTTTTAACTGGACGCCAGCCTGACGGATGGCATCTTGGGCACCTGCTAGTGCTGCTTTTTCACCTGACAAGACCACCACCAATTCTCCGACAGGAGTGCCATCGAGAATTTCGATATTTCCATAGAGGATATTGGCCGTTACTTGGTAATGTTTGTACAATTCATTCAAAAGTGGTTCATCTGTCGAAGCCCCTGCATACTTGAGCTGCACTAAGATACTGTTCTCAGATAAATGTTCTACGATTTCTTGCTTCTCAATCTTGACCATGGCTTCATCAATACCTGTAGCTGTTGAGATAAAGTCCTGTGTCAAAGGTTGTTTAGGGTCTGAGAAGATTTCAAGGACACTGCCTTCTTCAATCAAACGGCCATCCTGCATGACCGCCACACGGTTGGCAATGTCTTTGACAATCTGCATTTCATGCGTAATCAAGACAACCGTCAAACCTAATTTCTGGTTCAAATCTTGCAACAAGGCCAAAATCTGCTTAGTTGTCTTAGGGTCGAGGGCAGACGTTGACTCGTCTGAAATCAAAATTTTCGGATCATTTGCCAAGGCACGCGCAATGGCTACACGCTGTTTTTGCCCTCCTGATAGTTGTGAAGGGTAGTTTTCAGCACGATCCGCCAAGCCAACCAAGTCCAACAACTTAGCTACTTTTGCTTTCTTTTCTTCCTTGCTGAGTCCAGAATGTTTGAGGGCAAAGGCCACATTTTCCTCTGCTGTCTTTTGACTCATTAGGTTGAAATGCTGGAAAATCATCCCGATATCTTGACGTTTGCGACGCAACTGCTCTGCCGTCAAGGTTACCTTGCCATCAAAAATGACGTCGTTATCAATGGTAATTTTCCCAGCAGATGGTTTTTGCAAGAGGTTAATCACCCGTACAAGGGTTGATTTCCCTGCTCCAGAATATCCAACGATTCCGTAGATATCCCCTTCTTGGATGTGAATAGTCACATCCTTGACCGCTGTGATGGTTCTTTTCTTTTGGTGAAAAGTCACATCGATCTGATCTAACTTGATAATATCTCTACTCATAGCTTCTAATCAGCTCCTCTACTAATTCAATATGGGTGTAGTAATCGGCGATTCGCACATTTTCATCTCCACCGTGATCTCGGCTATTGGCATTTCCTAGACCGAAGGCCACCATTGGTACCTCTAGGGCATCAAAGACCGTATGCATAGGTCCTGTTCCCGCTGTGGTCGGCAAGACTGATACGCCTTGTGGATAGAATTTCTTGGCCAACTCGATTACGTTGAGAATGGCTGGCGCGCTCATATCGCTTCGATAGCTCATCTCTCCCAAGGTATAGTATAATTCTACCTTATCAAAGCCATTTTTGTCTAGCTGTTTCCGAATTTTTTCCAGAACATCATGCGGTTCTAGACCAGGAACCAAACGAACTTCTAGCTTAGCACTGGCTTCTGCTGGCAAAATCGTTTTAACCCCTTGCCCTTGATAACCTGACTGAATCCCTTCGATATTAAGGGCTGGCTCGAAAAAGAAACGTTTTAGGAAGGCTACACGTTCCTCTTGTAAGAGAGGCAATTCCAAGCCATAAATGCGACTGATTTCCTCAGGATTGCGTTGGGCGTAGGTATCCACCAAGGCTAGTTCTCGTTCATTTGGCTCTTGAACATCCTCGTACAAGCCTTCTACTAAGATACGCCCATCTGCTGCACGTAGGCTACTTAAAGCCTGGATAAGATACCATGGAGCTGATTCCACGACACCACCATAACTCGAGTGGATATCCACATCCGCACTTTTTACCTTGGCATCAAAGGTCACAATGCCCTTGTTTCCTCCAGAGATTTCCAGCTGTTCCAAGGCGTTCTTGGTCCCTTGTTCCCAGACTAGTAAATCCGCCCCACGAAGTTTGTCTGCATGTTTCTCTAAATACTTGTCTAAATCCATAGAAGCAGACTCCTCTGCCCCTTCCATGATAAAGCTGATATTGACTGGCAGATCATCGTGGTGCTGCATATACTTTCTCAGAGCACTCAAACGAGCCGTGATATGGCCCTTGTCGTCGTCAACACCACGCCCATACATAAATCCATTGCGGACCGAAAGCGTAAAGGGATTCTCTGTCCACACCTGATCTCCGTCCGCTGGTACAGTGTCATAGTGGTTATAGAA
>NZ_AJQY01000009.1:0-41762 GCF_000296875.1 Streptococcus sp. GMD1S
TCATCTAAGCCTGTACGAGGAGGGTCGACTATCAGGGCATCCGCTCGGTAGCCATCTTGATACCAGCGTGGAATAATCTCTTCTGCTGTTCCCGCTTCGTAATGAGTATTGTCAAACCCCATTTTTTTAGCATTTCGCTTGGCATCTTCAATAGCTTCTGGAATAATATCCATTCCTCTGAGACTCTTGACCTTATTTGCAAAGGCAAATCCAATCGTCCCAACACCGCAATAGGCATCGATCAGATGATCCTCTTTGCTGACATCCAGAGCCTTAACTGCTTCACTATAGAGAATTTCTGTCTGCTCAGGATTAAGCTGATAAAAAGCTCGGGGCGAGAGAGAAAACTCATAGTCGAGTACTCCTTCTTGAATACTCTCTTGACCCCAGATAATTTCCGTCTTTTCACCATAGATTTCACTTGTTTTTGCTGTGTTTGTATTGACTGCAACCGTGACGACTTCTGGAAAATCTTTAACTAAGTCTTTTACCAGCTGGGTTAAATTAAGCTGACGATTCGTAACAATGATTATCTGAACTTGTCCTGTTTTTCTTGCTCGACGTACCATGATAGTGCGAACACCAAGCGTTTTTCTCTCATCTGTAATTGGAATTTGGTGGTAAGTAAGAAGTTCAGCTAGGCGATTCGCAATCACTTGGGTTTCCTTATCTTGCACCAAACAGTCTTTCAACTCTACGAGATAATGAGAGTTTTGTGCATACAAACCTGCCTTGACCTGATTTTTAAATTTCCGAGTCTGGAATTGAAGCTTAGCACGGTAGTACTTTGGTTCCTGCATTCCGATAGTTGGACGGATTTCATAGTTTTCATATCCCGCAGGGGCAAATTTTTTCAGGGCTTGGTGGAGCAGATCCGTCTTGAACTCTAACTGTTTATCATAGTGGAGGTGCATGATTTGGCAACCACCACATTCATTATAAATCGTACAAGCCGGTACGACTCGAAATTTAGACTTCTTATTAACCTTTAGTAATTTGGCTTCAACAAAGTTACGTTTAATAGAAGTAATCTGACAATAGATATCTTCTCCTTTGAGGGCGCCTGGCACAAAAACGAGGGTTTTCTGGTAGAAACCGATTCCCTCACCATTGATACCCATCCGCTTGATTTTTAAAGGTATTTTTTGTTTGACTTTCAGATTCATACCCCTATCTTATCACATTTTAGGGTATAATAGAACTATGAAAATCACAAAACTTGAAAAGAAAAAACGCCTCTACTTGATGGAGTTAGATGGACAGCAAACCTCTTATATCACGGAGGATACCATTGTCCGTTTTATGTTGTCTAAAGATAAGGTCATTAGCAAGGAAGAATTGACCGAGATTCAGGGCTTTGCTCAGTTTTCTTATGGTAAGAATCTCGCCCTCTACCATCTATCATTTAAAGCTCGAACCGAAAAGGAAGTTCGTGAGTATCTGAAAAAGTATGATCTTGATGAAAAAATCACAAGTCAAGTTATCGCCAATCTTAAAGAAGATAACTGGATTAATGATCGTCAGTATGCCTACTCTATTATCAACGCAAATCAACTTTCTGGAGATAAGGGACCCTATGTGCTAGCTAAAAAACTGTCTCAAAAAGGGATTGCCAAATCAACGATTAAAGATGTTTTAAAGGATTTTGATTTTTCAGAGGTTGCTCAACGTGTGGCGGAGAAACTTCTTAAAAAATACAATGGAAAACTTCCCGCTCGTGCCTTGCAGGATAAGATTATTCAAAACTTGACTAACAAGGGATTCTCCTATGCTGATGCTAAAAGTGCCTTTGATGACCTGAACAATCAAGTCGACCAAGAAACGACTCAAGAACTCATTTTTAAAGAGCTAGACAAACAATATGATAAGTATGCTCGAAAGTATGAAGGATACGAACTTAAACAGCGTTTAACCCAAGTTTTAGCTCGAAAAGGCTATGATTTTTCGGATATAGCCAGCGCTCTCAGAGAATATCTTTAATATTTTCGTGTAAAATTTAAAAAAATTAGACCGATTTATGATATAATAGTAAACGATAAACTTATAAATTGTAGAAAGTTGGTTAGTTATGAAACTTCCAAAAGAAGGCGACTTTATTACAATTCAAAGTTATAAGCATGATGGGAGTCTTCACCGTACTTGGCGGGACACCATGGTACTAAAAACAACAGAGAACGCCATTATCGGCGTCAACGACCACACACTTGTTACCGAAAGTGACGGTCGTCGTTGGGTGACTCGAGAACCGGCTATTGTTTACTTTCACAAAAAATATTGGTTTAATATCATTGCTATGATTCGCGATAATGGGATTTCCTACTATTGCAATATGGCTAGCCCCTACTATCTAGATGAGGAAGCCCTAAAATACATTGATTATGATTTGGATGTCAAGGTCTTCACTGATGGCGAAAAGCGCCTCTTGGACGTTGAAGAGTATGAGCGCCATAAACGCAAAATGAAGTATTCTGATGATTTAGACTATATTTTGAAAGAGCATGTTAAAATCCTTGTTGATTGGATCAACAATGGACGCGGTCCTTTCTCAGAGGCCTATGTCAACATTTGGTACAAACGCTACATAGAACTAAAGAATCGGTAAAGTTGTCAAACCGGGGTGAGAGCCCTGGTTTTTTTATTTGAAAAACCCAGCTTTTCAGCTGGGTTGATTGCTATATATCTAATTTAGTAACAGTGAACTTGATGTGGGAATAGTCTTTTTCAACATCCTTATCCAACAAGAAAGCCGTGGCATCCTTCTTAATCTGAACAAGATCAATATTCTGAGCTTGAGCTGCATAGACGCATCCACAATAACATTGACGATAAATATCATACTCCTCGCACATCTCCACCGAACGCTTGTAGCCTTGATTTTTCTTGAAATCACTTGGGAGATAGTGGGTGGTATAAATCTTTTGCACATCAATTCCGATGCTGTTGATGGTTTGAGAATTCTTATGGGGACTGATGGTCAAGGCTGAACCAAAGTAGTCAAAGCCCAAATCCATAGCCACTTGCGCTGTTTTGTCCAAACGGTAATCAAAACAAACCTTGCAACGGTCGCCACCTTCGGGTTCTTCTTCCAGTCCTCTGACTAACTTCCGGTATTCATTTGGTTCGTAGGGAGCTTCTAGGTACTGAACCGTATTGCCTGTTCGCTCATTGAAATCACTGACAAATTTCTTGGTGACGTAAGCCCGCTTGTGGTATTCTGCCTTGGGATGGATATTGGAATTGGCAAAATAGATAGTCACATCAGCGTATTTGGTCAGGTATTCTAGGGTGTAGGTACTACAAGGAGCACAGCAAACATGCATGAGAATAGTGGGACGTTGCTCATTTTTCTCCCAAACTTGAACCATTTTTTGCATAACACGGTCATAATTAATCTTCTGATTGGGATTCATCTTGCTCAGAATTTCTTCTACATCGATCATGTTCTTCTCCTTCTTCTAGTCTTATTTTATCATATAAGTTAGGAGAGCTCAAATCAATTTTAGAAGAGAAAATCATAAAAGGAGGGAATGTTCTTCCCTCCTTTTGTGTTTTTTATAAGTTACTTTTACATCATCCCGCCCATCATACTTGGATCCATTGCTGGAGCTGGGGCTGCTGGTTCCGGTTTATTGGCTACGACTGCTTCTGTTGTCAAAATCAAGCTGGCTACAGATGCTGCATTTTGAAGGGCTGAACGGCTCACTTTAACTGGGTCGATGATTCCCTCTTCAATCATGTTGACCCACTCACCAGTTGCTGCGTTGAAGCCTGTACCAACTTCAGCATTCTTCAAGCGGTCAATAACAATAGAACCTTCGAATCCTGCATTGTGGGCGATTTGACGAACAGGTTCTTCCAAGGCACGGAGAACAATATTGCGTCCTGTCGCTTCATCTCCTGTCAATTCCAAATCAGCTACGGCTGGAATAACATTTACAAGAGCTGTTCCACCACCTGCAACGATTCCTTCTTCAACGGCTGCACGAGTAGCGTTGAGGGCATCTTCAATGCGGAGTTTCATTTCTTTCAACTCAGTTTCAGTTGCAGCTCCGACCTTGATAACTGCGACACCACCTGACAATTTCGCCAAGCGTTCTTGCAATTTTTCACGATCAAATTCAGAAGTTGTGGTTTCGATTTGAGACTTGATAACCGCAACACGGTGGGAAATGGCTTCAGGATTGCCCGCACCTTCTACGATAACCGTACTGTCTTTGTCCACAGTCACTCTCGCTGCTTGACCAAGCGCCTCAATAGTAGCGTCCTTCAACTCAAGGCCAAGATCTTCTGTGATAACAGTTCCACCTGTCAAGATGGCGATGTCTTCCAACATAGCCTTACGACGGTCCCCAAAGCCAGGGGCCTTAACTGCTACTACGTTGAAGGTTCCACGAATCTTGTTCAATACAAGAGTAGGAAGAGCTTCACCATCCACATCATCTGCAATAATCAAGAGTGGACGATTGCTTTGAAGAATACTTTCTAGAAGCGGCAAGATTTCTTGGATATTGGAAATCTTCTTGTCAGTAATCAAAATGTATGGATTTTCAAGATCAGCCACCATTTTTTCGCTATCCGTCACCATGTACTGTGATAGATAACCGCGGTCAAACTGCATTCCTTCAACGACTTCAAGCTCTGTTTCCATACCACGTGATTCTTCAATAGTGATGACTCCATCTTTGCCAACTTTTTCCATGGCTTCAGAAATGTATTCACCGACTTTCTCAGAACGAGAAGATACGGCAGCAACCTGAGCGATGGCTTCTTTATTAGCAACTGGAATGGCATTGTTTTTCAAGGCTTCTACAGCTGCGGCAACTGCAGCTTCAATCCCCCGACGAATACCGATTGGGTTGGCACCCGCAGTAACGTTTTTGATTCCTTCGCGGACGATAGCTTGAGTCAAGACTGTTGCAGTTGTCGTTCCGTCACCTGCGATATCATTGGTCTTTGAAGCGACTTCTGATACCAACTTGGCACCCATATTTTCAAAATGGTCTTCCAACTCGATTTCTTTGGCAATGGTCACACCGTCATTGGTGATGAGTGGTGAGCCAAATGATTTTTCCAACACAACGTTACGACCTTTTGGTCCCAAGGTTACTTTAACAGTATCTGCAAGGATATCGACACCACGGACCATAGCTGAACGAGCATCAGATGAAAATTTAATTTCTTTTGACATACTTACTTTCTCCTTCTATTCTTCCACAATTGCCAAGATATTGGCTTCGCCTACAATGATGTATTTTTCATCGCCATCTTTGACATCAAGACCTGCGTGGGCTTCAACTAAGACACGGTCTCCAGCCTTAACGCTTGGAGCAACCAAGTCACCGTTCAAGGTACGAACCCCTTGTCCAGTAGCTACAACTTGGGCTGTTTTTGTTTTTTCTTGGGCTGAGCCCGCAAGGACAAAGCCTCCAACAGTTTGTTCTTTTTCTTCGATTTTCAAGACCACACGGTCTCCTAATGGTTTCAACATCTGTTTTCCTCCATGATGAAATACATATTATTAGCACTCTTTATATCTGAGTGCTAATTCATAGTTCTATTGTATCACTTGGTCAGAAATAGTCAAGAAAAAAGTCTGACTTTGGCAATATAAAAAAGCCTGAGACCAAGTCAGACTTTTCAATGTTTAAAATGGCAATTCTTCCTCTTCCAAGACCAAATCTGCCAAATCCTGTCCTGCGTTATTTTCACGCATAGCCCGTTGGGCGCGGCTTTCCAAAAGTTGGAATCCTGTGGCAAGGACTTCAGTCACATAGTTCATCTGGCCCTTTTTCTCAAAGCGACGGGTACGAAGTTCTCCATCCACAGAGATAAGACTACCTTTAGTTGCGTAGCTTGCCAAGGTTTCAGCCAATTTCCCCCAAAGAACAAGATTGACAAAGTCAGCTTCACGTTCCCCGTTTTGGTCTTTGTAACGACGGTTCACAGCGATAGTTGCTCGCGCCACTGACTTGTCGTTGTTTGTTTTGTGCAATTCTGGTGTAGACGTCAAGCGCCCGATCATGATAACTTTATTATACATATTTTCTTCCTCCTACTTATCTATTCGCAAGGAATCAAAAAAAGTTACAAAAATTTGTAACTTTTCGAGAAAATTTTTTATTTTTTATGCACCATGAAACCTGTCGCCTGTTGATTGGCCATAATAGTCATATCTGTAATCTGCATACGACGAGGCTGACTGGTCACATAGACCACTGTATCTGCAATATCCTGAGCTTGCAAGGCCTCAATTCCCTGATAGACGGTGGCAGCACGCTCTTTGTCACCATGAAAACGAACTGTAGAGAAATCTGTTTCGACAATCCCTGGTTGAATGGTGGTCACCTTGATATCCGTTGCAATGGTATCAATTCGCAGACCATCTGAAAAAGTCTTAACTGCTGCCTTGGTGGCTGAGTAAACAGCTGCCCCAGCATAGGCATAGATTCCTGCGGTCGATCCCATGTTGATAATATGACCCTGATTCGCTTTTACCATTTCTGGCAAGAAACAGCGAGTAACTGCCATCAAACCCTTGACATTGGTATCCAACATGGTCAGCATATCCAATTCTTCGTAGTCTTGATAGGGAGTCAAGCCAAGAGCTAGTCCAGCGTTATTGACCAAGATATCAATCTGACCTATCGTTTCCAAAATATCGGAGCAGACAGTCTTCACCATGGTCATATCCGTGACATCCAGTGGAAAGGTCCAAACTGTTTGATTTGGAAAAGTTTCTGCAAACTCTGACTTGAGGGCCTCTAGTCTGTCTGTCCGTCGCCCTGTTAGAACGACATTCTCCCCCTGCTCCAGATAAGCACGCGCAATCGCTTCACCGATTCCTGAGGTCGTTCCTGTAATCACTACATTTTTCGCCATCTTATCCCCCTATCTGGTCTATCAAACACTGACAATTTCCTAGGCAGTCCAGTGTTTGGCTGGGTCAAATGGAGTTCCAATAACTTGGTCTTCTGATAATTCAATAACCCCACGTTTTTGTGGAGCATTTGGCAAATGCAATTCACGAGGACTGCACATCATGCCAAAACTCTTTTCACCACGAAGTTCGCCTGGGAAAATGAGATTGCCTTTTGGCATCATAGCTCCAGGAAGAGCGACAATGGTTTTCAGACCGACACGCGCATTAGGAGCCCCTGCAACGATTTGCACTGTCTTATCACTTGCGACTGCAACTTGGCAGATGTTAAGGTGGTCACTATCTGGGTGAGTTACCATCTCGACAATCTCACCGACAACAAACTTTGGTTCCTTATCATTAACAATTTCTTCTGTAAAGCCTTCCGCCTGCAATTCTTGGTTCAAACGAGCGACTTGCTCATCTGTCAAAAAGACTTGACCGCGCTCTACAATTTCAAATAAACTTGAAACTTCGAAAATATTCCAAGCCACTGTTTCTCCATTTTCTTTGAGGAAAACACGGGCTACCTTGCCTTTGCGCTCCACGTCCAACTTGGCATCTCCGCTGTTTTTCACGATGATCATAAGGACATCGCCAACATGCTCTTTATTATATGTAAAAATCATTGTCTCCATTTTCTCCTATTTCAGTTCTGCTAAAAAGTCGTTAATTTGTTGCTTGCTTTTACGGTCACGATTGACAAATCGGCCGATTTCCTTGTCCTTTTCTAGCACAACAAGGCTAGGAATCCCGTACACATCCCAGAGTTTGGCCAGATCCATGTACTGGTCTCGGTCCACTCGAATAAAGGTGAACTCTGGATTGGTCTCCTCAATCTCTGGCAAGGCTGGATAGATATAACGACAATCTCCACACCAGTCTGCCACAAAAAGAAAGACCTTCTTACCATCCTGCTCGACAAAACCTGCGAGTTCTTCTATACTACTGGGAATAATCATAAGACTTCCTCCTCATAGACTAGGTCTTCATTTTCATAGACAAAAGTATAGTGACGACCATCCTCGAAAATGACCCCTCCGACGAGTCGCTCTAGACTACTTTCGTAGACTTGAACATAGAGAGTCGCAATCTCACCCATATCTGAGAAAAGTTCGCGCACGATAGCGGTCAACTCTTCTTGCGTCTTCATGAGTTTGTGGTTATCTGCTGCTTTTTTAGCCCCCAAAGCAAGGGCGCTTAGACCAGCCACAGTCAAGCCAGTCATCCATAATTTCTTAGCTTTCATACCTTTCATTGTAACACAAAAAGGGCGCTAGGACAAATAGGGAAGCCGTATACGAGCAAGGAAAATCTCATCCATTACTGTAGAAAGAAAACTTCTGATTCTTATTATCAAGCGCCTGAGTTAGCAAGACTTTTCTAAATGAATAAAAAACCTCTGAGATTGTTCTCAAAGGTTCGAATTTTTCTAATTGCTATTTTCAACCGCTGCAGTGACAAAGGCAGTGTAGAGCTCTTCTGGACGGTTTGGACGGCTGGAAAGTTCAGGGTGATACTGACAAGCTACAAAAAATTTATTTTCAGGAATTTCCACAATTTCGACCAAACGATTGTCTGGAGAAACTCCTGAGAAGACAAAACCTGCTGCCTCAAACTGTTCACGAAAGGCGTTGTTAAACTCATAACGGTGACGGTGACGGCGTTGCACCACTTCTTGATTATGATAAGCAGCCGCTGCCTTAGAACCACGTTTTAACTTAGACGGATAAAGTCCCAAACGAAGGGTTCCACCCATATCTTCAACATCAACCTGGTCACGCATGATATCAATGATAGGATATTTTGTTTCTGGTGCAAGTTCAGCAGAATTGGCACCTTCAAGACCCAAAACGTGACGAGCAAACTCGATACAAGTCAACTGCATTCCCAAGCAGACTCCCAACATTGGAACATCATTCTCACGCGCATAACGGATGGCTTGAATTTTTCCTTCCGTACCACGTTGGCCAAAACCTCCTGGTACGATGATTCCGTCCGCATCAGACAAGAGCTCCGCCACATTCTCTGCTGTCACATCATTAGCATTGATCCAATTAATCTTCACTTCTGCGTCGTTGGCATAACCAGAGTGTTTCAAGGCTTCGACCACAGAGATGTAGGCATCTTGCAACTCCACATACTTACCAACAAGGGAAATCTTGACTTGTTTTTTCAGGTTCATGACCTTGTCCACCATGGCTGACCACTCAGTCATATCCGCTACTGGTGCGTCTAGTTTCAAATGGTCACAAACAATTTGGTCCATACCTTGCGCCTGTAAATTCAATGGAATTTGGTAAAGGTGTTCAACATCCAAAGACTCGATAACAGCTTCTGGTGCCACATCACAGAACTGAGCTAGTTTGTTTTTAATGCCTTGACCAGCTGGTTTCTCAGTACGAATAACTAACATATTTGGCTGGATTCCCAAACCGCGTAATTCTTTTACAGAATGCTGGGTTGGCTTGGTCTTCATCTCACCAGCAGCCTTGAGATAAGGAAGCAAGGTTGTATGGATGTACATGACATTATCTGCCCCCACATCTGCCTTCATCTGACGAAGGGCCTCTAGGAATGGCAAGGACTCGATATCCCCAACGGTTCCACCAACCTCTGTGATAATGACATCAGAGTCGGTCGTTACAGCGGCACGCTTGATTTTTTCCTTCAAAGCATCTGTGATATGAGGAATAACCTGAACAGTTGCGCCAAGGTATTCTCCACGGCGCTCCTTACGAAGAACTTCACTGTAAATTTTCCCAGTTGTCACGTTGGAATATTTGTTGAGATTGATATCGATGAAACGTTCATAGTGACCCAAGTCCAAATCTGTCTCAGCCCCATCATCTGTCACAAAGACTTCCCCGTGCTGATAAGGACTCATGGTTCCCGGATCGATATTGATATAAGGGTCAAACTTTTGAATGGTTACTTTTAGACCACGATTTTTTAAGAGACGACCCAGACTTGCTGCGACAATCCCTTTCCCAATAGACGATACCACACCACCAGTTACAAAAATATATTTCGTAGACATAAATTCCTCTTTCTAAAATGCTCAAGGCCTTGTTAACTACGAGGGGACATAGAAAACAAGACCCTTATGAATAACGACTTTTCAAGAAAACTTCCTGAAAAACAAAAATAGCTCCCTAGTAACTAGGGAGCCCCGACCTCTAAAAGAGGTGCCCGAACAATATAATACCTCAAAGCAGATCATTTGTCAACCCGAATCGGTAAAACCTGAAAATAAGAAGATTACTTTCAGAAAACCAACTAAAGATCTACAACCTAACGGATAATCTGCTCAAGGAACGAAAAAGGAGATCTTACGATCTCCTCTGTGAAGTCTTTTACTCTTCTTCACTCGTTTCAGTATCATCGTCAGAAAACTCGTCGTCTTCTTCGTTAAGATCCACGTCTTCACCCAAGTCATCAGGGGCGATTTCGTTGATTTCTGCATCGTAAGCTTCCACTTCATTTTTCTCATCATCTGGATTTTCATCATCATATGAAAGAGCTGGGTCTGCTTCGTATGCATCTTCATCTTCTGGATCATCTGCATTGTAGTCAATGGCATCTGAATCACCATCCATAAAGGCATTGACACGTTTTTTCTTAGCTTTTGGTGCTACTTCGTCGTCGTCACTTTCTTCAAGAGCGATGATTTCTTCGTCGATTTCGTCCACACCGTACCATGAACGAAGGCCCCATTTGTTGTCTCCAAGAGAGATGAAGCTACCATCAAAGTTCAACTCTGTGTAGAACAAAGGTAAAGCTTCGCGGATATCGCTGTTTGATGTTCCAAGGTAGTTTTGAATTTCGTTTACAAGATCACTAAAATGCATCTCATGATCGCGACCACGAAGTTCCAAGATAGCACGCGCTACCTCAATCATAGATAGTTCACTTTTTTCTTGCCCAGCAAATACTTCTAATTCCAAAGCGTTTCTCCTCATTTTTACTACTATCGCCAGAGCGAACAGACTCTGACCTCATTTTATCATGTACTCTTTATTGTACGATAATTTTGCGGAATAGTCAAAGGTTAAAATAGATTTATCTATGATTTATTAAGTAAAAATCAATTGATTTTAACACATGGTAAATTTAAAAATATTTGTTAAAATATTACTTGGAGGTAGCTTATGTCAAAAAAAATAATAAATGTTGTTGCAGCGGCTATAGAACGAGATGGAAAAATATTCTGTGCACAAAGACCTGAAGGTAAAAGTTTAGGAGGTTTTTGGGAATTTCCAGGTGGGAAATTAGAAGTAGGAGAATCTCCTGAACAAGCTTTAGTCCGTGAAATTAAAGAAGAACTAAATTCTGAAATTGAGATTGTTTCTTACATCAATGAAGCTTCATATGATTATAATTTTGGGACAGTTGTCATGAAGACCTATCATGCAAAGCTAATATCAGGAAAACTAGAGTTGCTTGAACACCAAAATTCAACTTGGTTAGCTCCCAATGAACTAGATACTCTCAACTGGGCTCCAGTAGATCGTCCAGCTGTAGAATTATTAACAAAAAAATAAGAGATTACTCTCTTATTTTTTTGTCAAATAATCATAAAGTGCGGAAGAAACCTCATTGGCTAATTCAAAATTCATTGTAACTACAGGAGTTTTTCCATCCTGCATCCTAGTTTCAGTAGCACTATCTTCCAAATAACTAACTGGCCCTAGATAATAGAAATCACTTCCCTCACCATCTTCTTTTTTTACGAAGAGATGAAGAGCCAAACCGGTTTGATTAGATTGCATAATATCAGCAACTTCTTTAGACTTAAAGCTTCGATTGCTCCGAGAATACCAATGAAAGACTTTGTTGGATAAGAATCCATCTTGATACTGGGTTGTTTCTGTAATATCGTCATCCTTATGATAAGTTACAAAGATAGGACACGTTCCATGTTTGACCTTGTATCCATATACAGTAGAACTCTCATCCTTGTCCCAGTTAAGAAGTCTCACAGCATCTTTTCGAGAGTATTTTTCACCTATTGTCAATGGTTCCTGCGGATATTTTTGAGAGCGCTCTAGACCAGTCTGAATGATGTCTAAGATAAATTTTTTGTATTCCTCTGTAAGAAATTGAGTGAAATCTGTTGCTAGTTGATAAGTGTCATCTTCAATGCTTAAGGCTGACAAACCATACTTTTCTTGATCTCTTTTAACAAAAAAGTTATAGTCTAAACAGTTTTCGATAGATTTAAATAACTGTTCGGAGGATCCTAATTGCTTCATTGTTAAGATTTGTTTAAATTCAGATCGGGAAATCTTTCCTTTTTCTAGTAATATTTTTAAAAGATAGAGTTCTTCTTTTCGTTTACCATTGGATAGTTCTTTGCAGAGGAAAGTTAGAAAACTATTTAATTCAGGAATTTTAATAAACCGATCCTCTTTTTCAAAGGAAGCAATAACCTCTCCATAATGATTAAAAGTATCAAAGAAAACATAGGGATCTAGACTATCTAGTTCCAAAAAATCACTGAGATTCGGAGTACGTCCCAAGCGGTTCTTTGTTTCCATATAGGCCTCTTTTAGGATAGCTCGATTGGAAAGATTTGTATTAGTAATAGACTTAAAGATTTGTTCTTTAGCAACTTCTTCAAAATTAATAGTAGTTAGGCCATTTAAAATATTGGGTTCTCTTAGCTCTCTTCGGTAATTATCTTTATTCATTGATTTGTCTCCAAATAAAGCAATTGGAATCAAATAGTTATTTTTATAATTACCAATAAAATCAATGATCGTGACGTATTCTTTACTCTCATGTTTACGAAGACCACGCCCTAGTTGTTGAACAAAAACAATACTAGACTGAGTATTTCTTAACATGACTACCTGGTTGACAGAAGGAATATCAATACCTTCATTAAAAATATCCACTGTCAAAATGTAGTCTAGTTTTCCTTTTTCAAGTTGAGAAACGACTTCATTTCGTGTTTCAATATTATCATCGCCTGTTAGAGCCCTACAAACTTTCCCATTCTGATTCAATTTTGAAGCGAGTTCATGCGCTTCCTGTTTAGAGGAACAGAATATCAATCCTTTTACTTTTTCACCACTTACTCCATAAAAATCAATTTTTTGCAGAATATGTTTAACTCGTTCATTAGATGTTAAGTTTGATATATTTGTCTTCTCATCGATTAGATGTCCATCTATCTCAATATCCTTTACCCCAAAATAAATAAATGGGCAAAGCATATCATTATCAAGCGCATCCTGCAGACGAATTTCATAGGCGATATTATAATCAAACAGTTCATAAATATTTTGCCCATCAGTTCGTTCGGGAGTTGCAGTCATTCCTAAAAAGAACTCAGGATGAAAATGTGCCATCACTTTTTTGTATGAATCAGCTCCGGCTTTGTGAACTTCATCGATTAAAATATAGTCAAAATAATCTTTTGAAAATAAATTCAAATGTGAATCACGGGATAATGTTTGAATCGTCGCAAAAATGTATTTCTTATTTGTCAAATCAGCACCAGAATGATAAATCAAACCTTCTGATTCCGGGAACTGTAAAACCTTTTGAAAATCCTTTAAAGACTTTTGAAGAATTTGCTCCCTATGAACGATAAAAAGCATTCTTTTCGGCTCAAATTGTTGAACATCAAAAGCTGATAAATATGTTTTTCCTGTCCCTGTAGCACTGATAACTAAAGCTTTCTTTTTCCCTGAATCGCGAATAGCCTGCAGACCTTTCAGTGCTTCATTTTGCATCTTATTAGGTTCAATACTTGTAACCTGATATTCTGCTATTTCCTCTTCTCGAATCTGGTCCACTCGAATTGTTTTCTGACGCTTTCTAGCGTAAGAATCAATCTTTTCTGTAGTTAAAACATCCGACTTTTCCCAAATTTTTTCAAACTCTTTTTTAGTAGCTTGAATTAACTCTCCATTGTAAGTTGATGTCAACTTAATATTCCACTCGTAATTGATTTTCAATGCATTATGAGTTAAATTTGAACTTCCAGAAATAAGAACCTGTTTCCCCTGATGTTCAAAAAGATAAAACTTAGCGTGCATCTGCAGACTCTCTGGAGTAAGTCGAACTTCAACATTTTTCAACTTGAGTAATTCTTGCATGGCAACCGGATCATTAAAATCAAGATAAGGAGATATAAGAATTTTACCTTTTATTCCTTTATCCATTAAATCTGATAATTGGGATTTTATCAGAGCAATTCCTGATTGGGTAATAAATGCTACCGAAATATAAAAGGCTTGGCATTTTGATAATTCTTCTTGAATATCCTTCAATACATATCGCTTGGACTCTGGGTCATTAATTAAAATTTGAGGAGAGTATCCCCCTTCTTGAAATTTAATATTATCAATAAATCCAAACTTTAAAGATTTGATCAAGGTATCTTGAAATAAAGTGACGCCTTCTGGCATAGACCTTCTCTTTTCTATTGTTTTAATATTTTCATTATACCAAAAAAACACGGCTTACCACCGTGTTTCTATGTTTATTTCACCAACTTCTTCATCTCATCAATACGTGCTACGGTCGCATCGTATTTGGCTTGATAGTCAGCTTGTTTGTCGCGTTCTTTTTGAACGACTTCTGGTTTAGCATTGGCTACGAAGCGTTCGTTAGAGAGTTTCTTACCGACCATATCCAGTTCTTTTTGCCATTTAGCCAGTTCCTTGTCGAGACGAGCCAGTTCTTCTTCGACATTGAGGAGGTCTGCCAGTGGCAAGTAGATTTCTGCTCCTGTGATGACGCTTGACATAGCGAGTTCAGGTGCAGGGATGGTTGATGCGATTTCCAAGCGCTCTGGATTTGTGAAGCGTTTGATGTAGTTGACATTGCTGTTAAAGAAAGCTTCCAAGTCGCTATCGCTTGTCTTAACAAGAATGGTGATTGGCTTGCTTGGAGCGACGTTTACTTCTGCACGCGCATTACGAACAGCACGGATCAAGTCTTTAAGACTTTCCACACCTGTGTGAGCCGCAAGGTCTTCAAAGGCTGGATTGACAGTTGGGTATTCCGCTGTAACGATAGAGCCTTCTGAGATTTGTCCAAAGATTTCCTCTGTCACGAATGGCATGATTGGGTGAAGGAGACGAAGGATCTTGTCCAATGTGTAAAGGAGAACAGAACGTGTGATGACTTTTTCATCTTCGTTATCGCTATAAAGGACTTCCTTGGTCAACTCAACATACCAGTCCGCAAACTCATCCCAGATAAAGTTGTAGAGGATGTGTCCAGCAACACCAAACTCAAACTTATCAAAGTTTTCAGTGACTTTGCCGATGGTTTCATTGAGGTTGTGCAGAATCCAGCGGTCAGTGACATTTCCAGCTTCCTTGTTAACAACTTTTTCGACATTGGCAGTTGCTTGGTCAAGAGTCAAGCCTTCATTGTTCATGAGGATGTAGCGAGAGATGTTCCAAATTTTGTTAATGAAGTTCCATGAAGCATCCATTTTCTCGTAAGAGAAGCGCACGTCTTGCCCTGGTGCAGAACCGTTTGAAAGGAACCAACGAAGGGCATCGGCACCGTATTTCTCGATAACATCCATTGGGTCAATCCCGTTACCAAGAGATTTAGACATCTTACGTCCTTGCTCGTCACGGATAAGACCGTGGATAAGGACGTTTTGGAATGGCTGACGGCCAGTGAATTCCAAGGATTGGAAGATCATACGAGATACCCAGAAGAAGATGATGTCGTAACCTGTAACCAAGGTTGAAGTTGGGAAGTAACGTTTGAAGTCTTCAGAGTCGACATCAGGCCAGCCCATGGTTGAGAATGGCCAAAGGGCAGAACTAAACCACGTATCCAAGACGTCTTCATCCTGAGTCCATCCGTCGCCTTCTGGAGCTTCTTCCCCAACATACATTTCACCCTCAGCATTGTACCAAGCAGGGATTTGGTGACCCCACCAGAGCTGACGTGAGATTACCCAGTCATGGACATTTTCCATCCATTGGAGGAAGGTATCGTTGAAACGAGGTGGGTAGAATTCTACCTTGTCGTCTGTGTCTTGGTTGGCAATGGCATTTTTCGCCAATTGATCCATCTTGACGAACCATTGCGTAGACAAGCGTGGCTCAACCACAACACCTGTACGCTCTGAGTGACCAACACTGTGGACACGTTTTTCGATTTTGACGAGGGCACCAATTTCTTCCAACTTAGCAACGACTGCCTTACGAGCTTCAAAACGATCCATACCTGCAAATTCGAAGGCCAAGTCATTCATGGTTCCATCGTCGTTCATGACGTTGACTTGTGGCAAGTTGTGTCGTTGACCAACCAAGAAGTCGTTTGGATCATGGGCAGGTGTGATTTTCACGACACCAGTACCAAACTCTGGATCAGCGTGCTCATCTCCAACGATTGGAATCAATTTATTAGCGATTGGAAGGATGACGTTTTTACCAATCAAGTCCTTGTAGCGTGGGTCTTCTGGATTGACTGCAACCGCAACGTCCCCAAACATGGTCTCAGGACGAGTTGTCGCAACTTCAAGGGCACGTGAACCGTCTTCTAGCATGTAGTTCATGTGGTAGAAGGCACCTTCCACATCCTTGTGAATCACCTCGATATCCGAAAGGGCTGTACGAGCTGCTGGGTCCCAGTTGATGATAAATTCACCACGGTAAATCCATCCTTTCTTGTAAAGCTCCACAAAGACCTTGCGAACAGCTTTTGACAAACCTTCGTCAAGGGTGAAACGCTCGCGAGAGTAGTCTACAGAAAGCCCCATCTTGCCCCATTGTTCCTTGATAGTCGTCGCATACTCGTCTTTCCATTCCCAGACTTTATCAAGGAATTTTTCACGACCAAGGTCGTAACGGCTGATGCCCTCGCCACGCAAGCGCTCCTCAACCTTAGCCTGAGTCGCAATCCCCGCGTGGTCCATCCCTGGAAGCCAAAGCGTGTCGAAACCTTGCATACGTTTTTGACGGATAATGATATCTTGCAAAGTTGTATCCCAAGCGTGACCAAGGTGAAGTTTCCCAGTTACGTTTGGTGGTGGAATCACGATAGAGTATGGCTTAGCCTTTTTATCGCCTGAAGGCTTGAAAACATCTTCATCAAGCCATTTTTGGTAACGACCAGCCTCAACCTCGGCTGGATTGTATTTAGGTGAAAGTTCTTTAGACATGTGTTTGCTCCTTAATATATTTAAATCAATAGTTTATGATTTATTTGCAGTTCTGGCATAGATATAACTCTACCATTCTTAAAATATTTATAGGGCGTCGTATTGACAGTAACTATTCCAATTTCTATATGAATGAACCTACCAAACTCTGCCTCGAATAGTTCCTTATGTGCCTCAATCTCGGTCTTCAATTTTCGTAGTTTTGAAAACTCTTTATAGATTGAAGTATTAATAATGCTTTTACATTGCCTCATATTTCTTGCTAAACCATAATTTTTTAAATCGTAAATATATAAAGTAGAATTATATACAAAGAATAAGTCAATTTCTCCCATTAATTTCTTTGATTTTATTAAATTTTTTATTTCTTTATGTTTTGATTGATTTAAATAATAATTAGTCCTAGCATTAACATCAATTTTTAAAGCTATATCTTTGAGTTTGGGCAATAAACGCTCGTCAAAATTTTCTTTAATTAATCGTGTCCATTCTTGTCCATTTTTTTTATATAAAATATCTGTTCGTAATATTCTGTATGGAAAATATTTAGCAGATTCCAAAAATGAAAAGACTGGAACTACATCGAAATTCGAAAAGTTTATTAAAGGGGAACGAAACATTCTTTTATTTGGTTCACCTACTAAACTTTCAATTTTATTTCTATAAAACTCTTGATTATTGAGAGTTAAATTTTCAATAATCAATTTAGCAGTATCTACAGATATTCTCTGATTTAAAGCTAAATCATTAACAAGTAAGTCTCTTTCAGCAACACTAACATAGTTATTACCCAGCTTAAAAGCTCTTTCATCATCCGTTACACTCAAATATTTTTCTAAAATTGAAGGCGACACCTTTTTAACTTTTTCAAGGTATCTCATAATAATATCAATTTTTTTATCTCCAATTATAACTATCTCATCTCTCGTTTCGCTAATATATTTAGAAAATTGTTCAAATATTCGGCTTGGAAATACAATTCCTTCTCCTCTGGTGAATTGAATTTCATCTCTTTCTTGTTCTTTTAGAAAAGGTAAAACATCGATATAACTATCTAACTGAATTATTGAAAAAGATAATCCGAACAAATCAAACATAGCTTGAAAATTTATAGACGGAATTTTCTGAAATTGACTATCTTCCAATAATTCCATTGTTAAAAGTTCATTAACAATCAACTCTAAACATGTTTTTAATTCTCCTAAAAACACTCTGGGATCAAAAAAAGTGTATGTGTTTATTCTATTAAACTGCTTAATAAGAAAATCAATGCAATCACGTTCTTCTTGGATAAAATCTGTATTTAAATACATTGTAATTTTACTTAACACGCTTGCTAACAAACTCATCTGAATAATCATGTAACTCCTATCATATAACGATAGACTGTTTCTTATTTTCATCATGATTTCTTTTCTAACACAATTGATTAATTGTTTAATGCCACTGTTGCTCAATGTAAAAGTTTTTGGTATATCTAACTCTAAAAAATGTAGTTCATCCAAATTTTGCCCAATAATTTGATTTGCCTTAGTTTGAAGAGAAGGACGTTTGAATTTTGAAAATAGATTTGGCAATTCATTTTGGGTATTCTCTGATACACTTGAAGCAAAAATTGTTAGCAAAAATTTAAAAATCTCATTATTTTCGTCAAAACCTCCACTAGCATCCAACATATACTTTAGAGTATCTTTATCGAGCTCAATAATCTGACTATTCATTTTTCACCTCCCACTCACTCTTCAGCAAGCCATATATCAGACTGTCACAGCGGTTGCCTTGGGCATCTTTGCGGTCTCTTATGCGAGCTTCTAAGGTAAAGCCAAGTTTCTCTGCGACTCGTTGACTTTGGACATTGTAGCCAAAACAAGTCAGCTCAATCTTGTGAAGACCAAGTTCTTTAAAAGCTAAATCAATCAAGGTACTCGCAGTTTCTGGAACATAACCTAGACCCCAATAGTCTGGATGTAAGATATAGCCAATCTCCAAGACATCATCCTCATGACGACGAGGGAAATCAACAGAGCCGATAATAGTATCGGTCCCTTTAACCACTATGCCGTAACCAGCTGGGAGATTGTCCTTTTCATTGCGCTCGGGAAGGGTATGCTCCAGATAATAAATCTCATCTTCCAAGCTCTTGACGGGCGGAAAGCCTGCTGGATAGGAAACTTCTGACCTACTGGCATAGTCAAAGATATCCACAACATCAGCCACGGTACGGACTCGTAAGACTAGCCGTTCGGTTTCTAAACGTTCTGGCAACTCTGCTCTTGTCATCCTTCTACCTCGCTTTCTACAAAAAATCGCCCCTGCCATATCCATGACAGGGACGAATGTGTTTATCCGCGGTACCACCCAATTTCGGGCAAGGCCCGCAACTCTCGTCTTTATAAATAAAAAGACAATATTATTTCATTTTTCATCCATCAGCAACCAGTTTTGACACATTTGTGGACTTCTCAGCACCGCCACTTTCTGTAAAATGTGGGATCCAAAACACCTCTAATGGCTCTATTGTAGCAAGTTTTTCTCGGAAATGCAAGGGGCAAGAAAGATTACTTGAAGCTGATTCCGTGCTCTTTTAATTTCTTAATGGTAGCTGGGCCGATTCCCTTCAAGGCAAGGAGTTCTTTTTCAGTCCAGTTTTTAAAGTCAGCAGCCGACTTGATCCCCTCATCATAGAAAGTCTTAGCACGATCTACTGAGAGGCCACCCAAAGTAGCTGCGAAATCTTCTACTGAATTGGCTACTTTTTGAGCTTGTTCCTTGGTCGCTTCTACTGCTTGTTCCACTTTTTTAGAGACAACTTTTCCTGCTTCGCTGGCAGATTTTTCTGCGTGTTTCACGACTTTTTTGGTCTCTTCGACAACTTTGGTCACCGTACTTGAAAAGGCACCTGAGCGACGAAGGCTATTTCGCAATTGTTTTTTACGTTGGAGTTTCTTTGACATGATAAAATCCTTTCAATAAAAAATCCCTGCTCTGACAAGGATTTAATAAAGATATTCTATCAAGATTTTGGGAAAAAATCAAGAAAGTATCTGTATTTTAATAGTTTCGCTCACCAAACAATCCTTCTGGCAAATCATGGAATCCCTTGCCTGCCTTGAAATTTTCGAACTTACCAAGCAAGAACTGGTAGGCATCCAAGCGACTTTCGTAGCGAATCATGGCATCTTTGGCACGTTCGTCTTGGTCTTCTTCGTAGACCTTTTGACTTTCCTTGTGCGCCATGTCGTTGATCATGATCTGGGTATTGACCCAAGCTTCAAATTCCTTCATAAATTCCTGTTCGTAACTCATTGATTCTCCTTATTCTAATCCACGGAAGAAGTCCGTATCAATCTCTCGGTAGGGCTGGATATCCTGAACATACTCCAACACGCCTTGGAATTCCCCGTTTTCATCGTGTACCGCAGCATAGGTAATGTGGACAAACTTGCCTCGCGAATCTGACTTGAACCACATTTCATACTTGTCCTTGACCCCTTCACGAAGACCTTGCATAACGGCCTTCACCTTTTCTAGATATTTGGGCGGATGGCAGAGTTCTACATTGCGCCCGACTTGGGACGGCGTCCGTTTGAAAATCATCTCATCAGCTGGCGTATTGTCATTGTAATACTGAAAAATATCGTCTTTATTGACAAAAGTGATCTCCATAGGGAGGTGATTGAGGATGAGATTGGCCTGCTCGACGGAGAGATAACCATTGCCAAAAGCCTGTTGACTATGACGGTCCAGCACTGCTTCCTTTTCCTTAGGGGTAAAGGTAATGGTGAACTGGCCTTCTGGTGTATCGATAACTTGCTGAACTTGACCTTCAGCCGTGTCCAGCTGCACGGGCTCCTCTGCACTCTTTTCCTCAACGAAACTCTGTCGTTCTGGCACCCATTTTTCAGACGGACGGATGATGGCATAGCCGTAGGCATCGCTCTCCTCCGCAATCTGAATCCAGTCATCCTGGGTGAACGACTCAAGAAGAATCATGAGAAGGATGGACTCTTCCTTGAAAATCATACTTTCAAACTCTGTCGCAAAAGCTTCAAAGGCCTCCTTTACAGTGGAAATCGCCACTTCTGGTAGTGCCTTAGCCGTCGCTAGAGCTGTCTGAAAGAGTTCTCTGATCTGGTCATCCACCCCCCACATGACTTTAGGAGGTGAATCGTGACCATAGCGCTCCATGATGGGAAAAAAGAGCTCTTCCTTGCGCTGATAATGGATGTTAAATTGCCCCAACAGCCCCATTTGACGGACCAAGCCCTTGCGCATCTCTGCCAGCATTTCCTCATCTTCCATAGACTCATAGGTATCCAACAGTCTCCGAATGCGAATCAAAGCTGCACGGAGAGCCAGATTTTCATCCTTGAAGACGCGAACGGGATGGCCAGGGTGTTCAGTATCCTCTACTTCGACGCCCTTAACAGCATTTTTAAAAAGATTAGCATGGACATCGCAGAGTTCCATGACATCTTCAAAGGTGACACCTGAGTCTGAGTTCATCAGCTCGTGCTCCATGAGGGAAATCTCAATGGCTGAAACACCCGTAAAAGTCGCATCAAAACGCTCCTGAACTGACTCGGGAGAGGCGCCGTTGTGCAATTCTAACAAAATATCCCGTAGGATATGAATCCGTTCATCTGCCATTAGTCTAATCCAATCACTTCGTAACCATTCGCTTCCAGTGTGCGGACAATCTTGTCCATAGGAGTTCCTTCAAGTTTAGAACCCTGCTTAAGCGATACTTTGCGACCGACTGTGTTGCGCATCAAGGGATTAGCAAGTGGTTTAAAACCAAGCTCCACTAGGATTTCCAAGACTTCCGGGTGCTTGTCTACCACTTCTGCAACGGGAATTGATACATCGATGATATTGTCCATGACGACCTCCATTGTATGTTCTAATACTCAATGAAAATCAAAGAGCAAACTAGGAAGCTAGCCACAGGTTGCTCAAAACAGTGTTTTGAGGTTGTGGATAGAACTGACGAAGTCAGTAACCATACCTACGGCAAGGTGAAGCTGACGTGGTTTGAAGAGATTTTCGAAGAGTATAAAATGATTTTACTGCTTATATTATACCATATGGGAAGAGATTAAAAAACTAGCAGCGTAGTTCCTGCTAGTTTCTTTCATTTCAAGTTATTCCTTATCATCTGGTTTTGCGAGCCACTGGGCTACATCCATCAGCTTGTCAGCAAGCAGTACTTTCCCGAAACCTACTAGAGCATTGTCATCTTTTTTCATGTTCTTCAGGACTTTGATGCTTTGCATCACAAAAAAGTAATTCCCGTAAGTCTTGGTCAGAATTTTAATGAATCCCATATTACTCACCTTCGATGATTTCAGCTTCTTTTCGGATAGTTTCTATGTCTTCTTGATATTGTTCTTCATTATAGTTAACTAATTTAGATAACTCCTGTTGCAAGCTTTCCCCCATCGGTTTCATGGTCGCAAAGGTTAAGCCACCTGAAATAATACCACCTAGGATAGGAATGAATTTCCCCATTCCTTTGGCTAGGCCTCCTTTTGTCAGATTAACACCAAAAATTTTCAAAACTTTTTTCAAAATCGGATACCAGAGGGTCTTTGTCAAGGCTTTCTGAGGAACGGTTTTCATCACTTGCTTAGCAACCGCAACACCTCCCGCTCGAAGCAATGCAGCTGTACCATTTACTCCCAGCATCACACCGAGGTACAGTAGAAGTGTGTTTTTAGCTTCCTCGCTTAACTCATTGCGCGATGCCCAGAGATCATCAAATCCGTAAATATACCCTAGTTCTTGAGCTAATTTCAATGAAAAACCATAAAACTGAGCTACGTCTGTTGGGATAGTGATCGCCATGAGAATCCCTCCAGGTAGACCTGCCAAAACCGAAGTTCCACTGGCTAACAGGACATTATCCTTAATACAGGCCTTGGCCACTCTATCCAAGCTTTCCTGGGGTAATAAAGCCGTCGGTCCTTGTTCAATCAAAGTTGGAATATCCTTACGGTCTAATTCCTTTGAAAACTTTTCTACTAAAAATTTCTCTCGATCAACTTTGACTACGGGTAATTTTACCACTTGTTGCAGCACTTGCATAGCTATATCTTGTTTAGCCATATGTCTCTCCGTTTTTCATTTATATCAAGCTTTATCATATCATACTATTTGAAATTTACAAATTTTTTAAACTGCGTTTTACAAAGGCAACATATTGATGATTAACAAATAGACTACTCTGACAAGAAAAAAGAGGGGTATCCCCTCTTTCTTAGTTCTTATCCAGATTGCGTAGCATTTCGTCAATCTTGTTTCCATATTCGATGGATTCGTCTTTGACGAAGGTCAAATCTGGGATTTTGTACAATTTCAAATTGCGACCAAGTTCACGTTTGATGGTACCAGTTGCTTTTTCAAGCCCGATTTGAGCTTTTTGGTTATCCGAAGCAAGGTTACTCAAAATGGTGTAGTAAACCTTGGCAACAGACAAATCACCTAGCATCTGAACATCTGTAATGGTCACACCTTGGACACGTGGATCACGGACTTTCTTTTGCAAAATCTCATTGACTTCACGCTTGATTTCCATGCCCACACGATCCGTACGGAAATGATTTGCCATGATATTCCTTTCTCTACTTTGAACCAAAAGCTAGGCCAGCAGACCTAGCTATTTCTGTTAGATAGAGGAACTAGAGCCATTTGAATCTAGGAAATAAGCCTTAGATAGAACTAAGGGTTCATCAAGGCGCTGTTGACGACGAGTCAAATTGGCTATCGTTTCTCTATTATCGTTTGATTTCTTCCATGACATAAGCCTCAATCACATCATCAGTCTTGATATCATTGTAGCCATCAATCATCAATCCACCTTCACGACCGTTTGTAACTTCTTTGACGTCGTCTTTGTAGTGTTTCAAGCTTGCGAGTTCACCGTCATAGATAACGACACCGTCACGGATAACACGGACTTTCGAGTCACGGGTAACCTTACCGTTGATAACCATGAATCCACCGATAGTTCCCACTTTAGATACCTTAAAGGTTTCACGGATAACTGCTTCACCGATAACTTTTTCTTCAAATTCTGGGTCAAGCATCCCTTTCATGGCTTCTTCCATCTCTTCGATAACCTTGTAGATAATGCTGTGGAGACGGATTTCTACATCGTCAGCTTCCGCTTGTTGACGCGCTTGTGGTGTAGGGCGTACGTTGAAACCAACGATAAAGGCATTTGAAGCTTCGGCAAGAGTCACGTCAGATTCATTGATGGCACCGACCGCTGAGTGAACGATGGTAACTTTGACACCTTCTACGTCAATCTTTTGAAGGGAGGCAGAAAGGGCTTCAACAGAACCTTGTACGTCGGCCTTGATGATGATATTAACTGACTTGAGCTCACCAGCTTTAAGTGTATCAAAGAGGTTTTCAAGGCTGACACGTTGGGTAGCTTGGCGTTGTTTCATGAGGGCACGTTTCGCACGCTCTTCACCGGCTGCACGCGCAGATTTTTCATCTTCGTAAACGGCAAAGTGGTCACCCGCCATTGGCGCTTCGTTCAAACCTGTAATAGAAACTGGTGTTGATGGGCCTGCAACCTTGACACGACGACCAAGGTCATTGGTCATAGCACGGACACGACCGAAGGTATTTCCGACAACGATTGGGTCTTGGACATTCAAGGTACCTTGTTGGACAAGAAGGGTTGCGACTGCACCTTTTCCTTTATCCAAGCGCGCTTCGATAACCGTACCGATAGCACGCACTGTTGGGTCTGCTTTGAGTTCTTGGATTTCAGCCACAAGAAGGACTGTTTCCAACAATTCTTCGATATTTTGGTTGAATTTAGCTGAGATTTCAACAAATTCAGAATCTCCGCCCCAAGCTGTTGACATGACACCATGCTCTGCCAATTCACCGATAACGCGTTCTGGGTTGGCACCTGGTTTATCAATCTTGTTGATAGCTACGATGATTGGAACGTTGGCCGCTTTTGAGTGGTTGATGGCTTCGATAGTCTGAGGCATAACCCCATCATCGGCCGCTACAACCAAGATAGTAATATCGGTAACAGATGCACCACGCGCACGCATAGAGGTAAAGGCCGCGTGTCCTGGTGTATCAAGGAAGGTAATCTTCTTGCCATTTTCCACGATTTGGTAGGCACCGATATGCTGCGTGATACCACCTGCTTCACCTGTCGCTACACGAGAGTTACGAAGGGTATCCAAGAGGGTTGTCTTACCATGGTCAACGTGTCCCATGATGGTTACAACTGGTGGACGCTCAACCAATTCATCTTCGTTAAGATAGTCATCTTCGACAAAGAAACGTTCGATGTCGGCATTATCCACTTCAACCTTTTGTTTGGCTTCAATACCGTAATCCACCATGAGGAGTTCAATGGTTTCCCCATCCAAGGATTGGTTTTGTGTGGCCATGACACCCATCATAAAGAGTTTCTTAACGATTTCAGCTGGTTCACGTTTGATCCGTTTTGCGATTTCCGCAACAGTCATACCATCTGTATACTCAAATTCTGTTGGCAATTCGTGGAACTTACGCTCTGTAACAGGTTTTGGAGCCTGGTTACGGTTGTTTTGCTTGTTCCCTTTTTTATTTTTCTTGTTGTTATTCCAGTTACTATTTCTTTGATTTCTCACTTGATTCTGACTACTTCGATTCTTTTGTTGTTTTCTAGGACCATCTTCTTCGTGATCATAATCGTCACGTTCTTTGTCTGGTCGAGCTTGTTTTTTACGACGTGTATCCACTGGCGCTTCTTTCGCTACAGGAGCTACTGTTACTGCTGGCTGCGTTTGTTCAGCTAGCTTAGCAGCTTCTTCAAAGATTTCCTCTGGCTCCTTGCGTTTGTTAGCTTGAGCCAAGGCTTCTTTGGCTGCTTGCGATTGTTTGAAGCGCTCCTCGCTTGAGCGTGCGTACTCTGCATTTTGCTCTGCTTTTAGGGCTGCTGCACGGGCTTTAAAGTCAACACGTGGCCCAGCTTGTTTTGGCTGGAAGTCTTGTTGCAGACGGCGATCATTGCCACGATTTCCTTGACCTTGTGGTTTTTTCCCTTGGTCGTTAAATCGGCGATTGTCGCGGTTCCCTTGACCAGGTTTACCACCATTACGGCCGTCATTTTTCTGACGGTTGCCGTTTTGTTGTTGGTCACGGTTGTTGCCCTTGTTTTGTTTGCGTCGCTCTGCCTGCTCTTTGGCACGCGCCTCACGCTCCGCCTTGAAGTTTCGACTCTGTGGTCTTGCGGCCACTACTTTTTCTTCCTTAGGAGCTGCAGGTGTAGCTGATTTGCTTTCTTCCTTAGCGGCTACTGGTTTAGCTGATACAGGCTTTTCTGCTTTCTTTTCTACACTTGCTTTTGGTGCTGCAGGTTTTGCTTCTGCCTTAGGAGCAGGTGCAGATTTAAAGCTCGCTGCGATTTGCTCAGCAGCAGCAGCTTCCACGCTCGATGAGTGGCTTTTCACATCCAAGCCCAACTCTTTTGCACGCGCTACAACTTCTTTACTTTCTTTTCCAAGTTCTTTTGCGATTTCGTACAATCTTTTCTTAGACAAATCATGTCCTCCTCTTCTATTCCATAAGAGACCTCATTTTCTTTGTAAATCCAGCATCTGTCACAGCCAAAACCTTTCTCGATTTTCCGACTGCTATGCTTAATTCCAGTGTTGAAAACACGGTTATAACTTCTACTTGATAATAGTCACTTTTATCTTGAATCTTCTTGGTCAGATTGGGACCAGCATCATGGGCTAGAAAGACTAGCTTGGCTTTCTGGTCTTGGATGGCTTTAACCACCAATTCCTCTCCTGATATGATCCGGCCTGCTCGTTGAGCAAGTCCCAAGAGATTACTTATCTTTTGCTTATTCAAGTCCTAACTCTCTTCTTTTCACTTTGTGATCCACATAAGCAATCAACTCGTCATAAAAGCTTTCTTCCACTTCCATGTTAAAGCTGCGGTTAAAGACTCTCTTCTTTTTGGCCTCTAGGGCTTCTGCATTGTCTAGCTTGATATAAGCGCCACGACCATTGGCCTTGCCTGTCGGATCGATAAAGACTTGCCCTTCTTTGTTCTTGACAATGCGGAGCAAATCACGCTTATCAATCACTTCGTTGGATACAACAGACTTGCGCAAAGGGATTTTTCTTGTTTTCATCTTTCCCTCCTCTAGCAGCTTTTATTCTTCGATCAATTCGTCCGCAGCTGCGTAATCCACTTGACCTGCTTCTTCCATAGCTTCAAACTCACTGGCAGACTTGATATCGATACGGTAACCTGTCAAATGAGCCGCCAAGCGAACGTTTTGTCCACGACGACCGATGGCAAGAGAAAGCTTGTTATCAGGCACAACGACCAAGGCACGTTTGCTGTCGTTTTCATCAAAGATAACTTGGTCAACCTCTGCAGGTGCGATGGCATTGTAAATAAACTCAGCTGGATCTGCTACCCACTCGATAACGTCGATGTTTTCTTCGACAGGAATCATGCGGTCGCTCTTGGCATCGTAACGAGCTGGGTGGAATTTGCTGGTTATTTTCTTGATGTTGGCACCACCACGTCCAACGATTGTCCCGATAGCGTCCACGTTTGGATTGTGGCTACGAACGGCAACTTTGGTACGGTCACCAGCTTCGCGGGCTACGCTCATGATTTCAACAGTTCCATCGTAAACTTCTGGAATTTCTTGCTCCATCAAGCGTTTGATCATTTCTGGATGGCTTCGGCTAACAAAGACATTGACACCACGAGGATTGTCTTCAACCTTGTAAACGTAGACTTCGATACGGTCGTGGGAAGCAAAAACTTCTCCAGGGATTTGGTCTTGTTTTGACAATTGGGCTTCGATGCTGCCGAGATTGACATAGATAAAGCGGTTGTCAAATCGTTCTACTGTACCAGACATGATTTCTTGTTCATGTTCTTTATAAGTATTGTAAGTGATGGCACGTGTTTGCTTGCGCATTTTTTCCATGATGGTTTGTTTAGCAGATTGGGCTGCTACACGACCAAACTCAGCAGGTGCTTCTTCAAACTTGATTTTGTCACCAAGTTCATAGGCTGAATTAATGGCAAGAGCATCTTTCAAGCTGATTTCCAAACGGCTATCAAATACTTCATCAACCACTTCACGAACAGTATAGACAGTAAAGTCACCTGTTTTTTCATTGAAGTCGATGGCTACGCTATCAGATTGACCATAGCGTCTGCGATAAGCGGAACGAAGCGACTCTACTACTGCGTCGATGATGTCTTCTTTTTTGATTCCCTTGTCTTCTTCCAAAATGCGGAAGGCCTCTAGCATTTCTTTACTCATGTTCTTTTTACTTTTGAATCCTCAAAAGCTATCCTTTCTTTTCTATAGTTTTACTGCTAAACGTGCTTTTGATACTAAACTGTATGGAATTTGGACGGTTTTCTTACGTGTCTTGTCCATATATTCCATGGTCAACTCATCCTCTTCAAAGGATACCAAAGTTCCTTCAAAGACTTTTTGTTTATCGATGGCTTGGTAGAGCCCGACATGAATGTATTTCCCAACCGCTCCAGCGACAGCATCCTTGGTTTTCAAAGGACGTTCCAAGCCTGGACTGGTGATTTCTAGGAAATATTGTTCTGGGAAGGGATCAGGCTTGATAGTATCAAGAACAGGACTGATGATTTCTGTCAGGTCTGCCGTGTCGTTCAAGGTAATTCCTTCGGGTTTATCTACAAAAATACTGAGAATCATGTCACTGCCAATCTTTCCATACTCGATATCCACGAGCTCGAAAGGCGCTTGGATGACAGGTTCTACAACTTCTCTGACTAATTCTACGATTGTTGCGATTGCGTCCACCTCCTCATAAGCAAGAGGCGAAGATATTTCCCCGCCTCTCTTTCTCATATTCTTACTATCAGTATAGCACGTTTGTCAATTTATGTAAAGCATTAGCACTCAAACAGCTGGTTTTCAAGCTATTTCTTAAAATTCTGCTTCAACTCGATAGATCACTTGACCTTTGCTGGAGAATTTTTGCTCATACTCTGTCATGACATTGCCTTCAAAATCACTGGCATGCAAGTCCAGCCAAACACCATTGAGTTTCATCCCATACTGAGAAAAGCTCACTAGACTGTACTCAAACAAGCCACGGTTATCTGTCTTGAAATGGATTTCCCCATTCTCAGGCAAGATGCGCTTGAAGGTATCCAAGAAACTCTTGTAAGTCAAACGACGTTTTTCATGGCGTTTTTTAGGCCAGGGATCTGAAAAGTTTAGGTAGAGACGATCAATCTCACCGTCTTCAAAGTAGTCGGTCAGATCTGAACCATCTACCCACAGCAACTTGATGTTGGGCACTCCAACTTCTAATACCTTATCCAAGGCATAACTCAATACCGACTTTTGGATATCAATCCCGATGTAGTTGATGTCAGGATTTTGCTTGGCCATTCCGGATACGAAGGCCCCTTTCCCACTTCCAACCTCTACATGAATAGGATGATCATTTCCAAACAAGTCTCGCCATTTCCCTTTAGCTTCCAAGGGATTGAGGACCACATACTGAGGATTGGCCTCTAGTAATTCTGTCGCCCCTTTACGATTTCTAACTCTCATCTCTTCTTTCCATACTTATCGCGGAAGACACGCAAGGCGTAAATCTCCCGGTTTACATTGTCTAAATCTTGATTTTCACAGTATTTGGCAATCTGGTTCAAATAAGAATACTGACCATACCAATACAATTTATCTAACACTGTCTGATTGTACTTATAGCCGTAGTCTCTCAACCATTGACGCCACTGATGATCTGGAATGTAGTGGCATAGCAAATGCGCCACATCAAACATACGATCCGTCAGACGAACCGAATCCCAATCCACTAGATAAACGAGTCCACTCTCCGTCTCAATCCAATTACTATGACGAAGATCCCCATGCACAATCGTTGCATGGTCTTCCCTAAAACCTGGAACCGTCTTACCTAGTTCCGCAATCACACTGTTCAAATAGTGATTCTGCTTCAAGATTTCTGGAACTCCTTGCTGCCAAGAACGTAGCAAATCAACTGGTGTTTCCATGGTATATCCCAAACGGCTCAACTGCTTCATCAAGGGACGCGAGCGGTGAAGGCGGTTCAAGATATTGATAATCTGCTTGCGATTCATATCGTAAGGGGTCAAGATTTTACCCGTCAGCCATTCCTGAGCACACATATCACGACCATCCGCTAAACGACGAGTCCATAGTAATTGAGGAGCGATTTGTTCTCTGGCTAGGCCAGGTAGGATTGGAGAGGTGTTCATTTTTACAAAGACGCGCTTCCCATCAGGGTAGCTTCCCATATAAGCTTTGCCACTCTTCCCAGGGATAGGGGTCAGCGTTAGCTCATTATCACCCAAGTCCATTTCTTTCCTCCGTATAAAGTTTCCTTACTATTCTACTAGTTTTTGGTCTATTCGTCAACCAATCTTTTTAGTTGGTAAGGCAAATAAAACAATTGTAGGAAGAGACTAGCCCCTACAAGAGCCAACAAGGCTATTTTTTCTTGAAAAACCACTGCTCCGACCAGCAATTCCAGCAAAAGAACTGCACTTCCCACACCAAGCACAATCTGTTTCAATCCCTTCTCTTTCTCCCCTTTTTCTAGTGGAAAGAGCTGAGTCAAGTACTGGTAGTCAAAGGCATGATAGAGGGCCAGTAACTGAAAGAGCAGGAGATAGTTAAATAGAACCACCACTGCCGTCGCGATCCAAGCTTGCTCGATAAAGATCACAGCTAACAAGGATAGGAGCAAGAGGCGCAAACTGAGGGCAAAGAGGTCTCCATTTCGCAAGTAAGAACGAAGATAGAGATTTTGCCAAATTTTCCCAGGTACCTTCTGAACTGCTTTAAGGATAAAATCCAGATAAGCGCGACGTTTGACACTATTTGAAACGCCCTTGACCTGAGTAAAGAGAGCAAAGAAACGAAGCAAGACTTGCTTGCGCTTGCTTTCTTGGGAAACGACATAGTCCCAGTCAAGCCCAGTCTCTGTAAAAAATTTACTGGATTTTTGGCGAAAGAGGAGATATTTCCCAGCTCCCAACAAAAGCACATAGATGAGAAAGACTGGCAAGCCATAACCCATGGCTAAAAATAAGGGCGCAAATAAAAGCAAGAAAAGGGTCTGGACAAAAAGCCAAAAGACCAGTGAGCGCATCGTCTGCCCTTTGAGGTGAGACTTAACTTCCTCTTCACTGACTAAGAGAAAGAGCTTGTCAGGTCCTTCCATGTAGGTCGCGATTCCTCCCCAAGCCAAAAGCAAGGCAGATACAATCCCCAAAAACAAGAGGATAGGCCAGTGGTTTTCAGGAAAATGTTGCAGGAGTTGACTGTACTGGTAGGCTAAAAAACCGATGAGAACCAGCAGGAATAAGACAAAGTGGTCATTGAGAACATAACGCAGATAACCGACACACTCCTTACGAAAAGCCTGCTTTCTCCTTAAAAACAAGTCTTTCATAGGTCCTCCTCTTTGGTTAGAGCCAAGTAAATATCATTCAAGCTAGCCTCGGGCATATCAAAAGCCTCGCGGAGTTGCTGGAGGTTCCCCTGAGCCCTCACCTCTCCCTTGTGGAGGATGACAAAGGCGTCACACATCCTTTCCGCCGAGTCCAGCACATGGGTACTCATGAGAATAGACTTGCCTTTTTGCTTTTCTACTTCCAAAAGCTGAATCAAGTCGGCAATCGCCAAGGGATCGAGACCAAGAAAAGGCTCATCGACGATAAAGAGGCTAGGATCCACGACAAAGGCACAGATAATCATGACCTTCTGCTTCATCCCTTTGGAGAAATGCACAGGAAACCAGTCTAATTTTTGGTCCAAACGAAACATTTTTAATAAAGGTTCCACACGATCAAAAGCCACTTTTTGCTCAATACCATAGGCCATGGCAACCGTCTCGATATGCTCTCTGAGGGTCAATTCCTCATACAAGCTAGGCGTTTCTGGGATGTAGCCAATCTGTTTGCGATAGCTGGTCGCATCTTCTCGCAGGGTGAGACCGTTAATCTTAATTTCCCCACTGTAAGGTGTCAACAGTCCAATAATCTCATTGATTGTCGTTGATTTCCCAGCACCGTTGAGACCAATCAAACCGACCAACTGCCCACTTTCAACTGTAAAGGACACATCTTTCAAGACAGGAACATGGACATAGCCTCCTGTCAGGTTTTTAATTTCTAACATATTTTCTCCGAATCTGGTATAATGTAGCTATATTATATCAAAATTCAATACAGTAGAGGTGGATTTTATGTCAGATTGCATTTTTTGTAAGATTATCGCAGGGGAGATTCCTGCTTCAAAAGTATACGAAGATGAGCAGGTTCTTGCCTTTCTTGATATCTCTCAAGTAACGCCTGGACACACCCTCATTGTACCCAAAGAGCATTTTCGCAATCTTTTGGAGATGGACGCTGCCAGCGCTAGCCAACTCTTTGCCCAAGTACCAACAGTGGCTCAAAAAGTCATGAAGGCTACCAAGGCTGCCGGAATGAACATCATCGCCAACTGTGAGGAAGTTGCTGGTCAAACAGTCTTTCATACTCACGTGCATCTCGTACCTCGCTACGGTGCAGAAGATGACCTCAAGATTGACTTTATCGCCCACGAACCTGACTTTGACAAACTTGCTCAAGTCGCTGAAACCATTAAAAACGCTTAAGGAGATGCCATGAAACTATCCAATCTATTGCTATTTGCAGGAGCTGCAGCTGGAAGTTATTTTGTCGTGAAAAATCGCCAAGCCATTCAGGATGAGGTGCTAGATACAACTGACCGTGTCCAAGCTATCAAGGATGATTTGGATATCATCCAAAACAGCCTACAAATCATCGACCAACAAAAAACCCTTATCAAGGAATACCAAAAAGACTTGACCTACAAGTTCAAAGTCTTGGAAAAAGATTTCCAGACCAGAATGGCGGTTCTCCAAGAAGAAAAACAAGAATAAGAAAGCCTCCAACTTTTCTTAATTCCATTTTGGGTTACTAAATTCGAACAGAAAAGGGAGGGAATGAAAATGAAACAGTCTTTAAAAGTTCTAGCGAAGGTCATCGCGATTATTTGCGGCTGTCTCTGCTTGCTTGCAGCCCTAGCATTTCTACTAGTGATGAATCTTTTCAAGGCCTCACCGAGTGACATCCGAAATGGGAATGAAACCTTAAAACAAATCTTTATCTCCCTTGACCTCCCTCCTGAGAAAGTAGAATCAGATGGATACTATCAATACGAGGGTGGAGGATTAAATTTTTATGTTACTTTCTCAGATGAGGTTGTCAATAGCCACCCCGTCCTAAAGGAAAGTCCAAAACTCACCAAAAACCGACTGAAAGTCTATGTCCTCCAGACAAGAGATATTTCCTACTATAAAGTAGGAGACAACTTATTCAATCGTGGTTTAATACAATTTTTAGGGGAGGAGGGCGAGAAGTATTTCCAAGAAAAAGGAAAGAAATTTAACCCTAATTACTCACTTCTCTTTTGGAATAATCAGGAAAGTTTTAAAAAGGGAATCGCATTCTATGAAAAAGCTTTGACCTTAGTAGATATTCAGGATAATTCGGCGATTAAGCGCATTGACACCGTCACCGTTAAGCCTGGAAAGGAAGAGGAATTCAAGCAACTCATCCAGGAGATGGATGTGGCTGGCTTGCTCACTCAAAAGTATAAATAGTACACTAACTGGAGAATGATTTCTCGATACTAAATTTTTAATGATAACAAAAAAAGAGCCCGCCGGCTCTTTTTACTTTATTCTCCTTCAAAGGCATCTTTTATATGGTCAAAGAAGCCTTTTTTCTTTGGATTGACTTTCAAGTCACCTGCAGCTGCGAACTCTTTAAGCGCTGCTTTTTGGCGGTCGTTCAAACCTGTCGGAGTCACGACATTGACAGTAACGTATTGGTCACCAACGGCACCGCCACGAAGGCTCGGTGCTCCCTTGCCACGCAGACGGAATTTCTTGCCAGTCTGAGTTCCTTCTGGGATAACCAATTCAACATCTCCATGCACGGTTGGAATTTCCACAGTATCTCCAAGAGTAGCTTGGACAATATTAAGATTTAACTTGTAGAAAATAGTTGTTCCTTCACGTTCAAACTTATCGCTAGCTTCCACAGAAACTACTACATACAAGTCACCATAAGGTCCACCGTTAAAGCCTGCTTCACCTTGACCAGCTAGGCGGATTTGTTGGCCTGTTTCCACACCAGCAGGGATCTTCACATGTACGCTATGAGCTTGTTTTTCATGACCTGTTCCGTGACAAGTTGTACATGGATCTTTAATTTCTTTTCCGCGACCATGACAGACATCACAAGTTACTTGACGGCGCATCATACCAAGAGGAGTCTGCGTATCAACGTTAATAACACCAGCACCATGACAGCGTCCACAAGTGACTGGACTTGTCCCTGGCTTAGCACCAGATCCATTACATGTACGACAGCTGGCTTCACGGTTGTACTTAACTTCTTTTTCTGTTCCGAAGATAGCTTCTTCAAAGGTCAAGTTCACACGGTACTGGAGGTCATCCCCTTGACGAGGAGCGTTTGGATTGCGTGAAGCTCCGCCCCCTCCGAAAAAACTTGAGAAGATATCTTCAAAACCACCGAAGCCACCTGCTCCGTCAAAGCCACCAAAACCGCCAGCACCACCAAAGCCACCGTTGGCACCTGCAGCACCATACTGGTCGTAGGCTGCACGTTTTTGGTCGTCACTTAAAGTCTCATAGGCTTCTTGAACTTCCTTGTATTTTTCCTCAGCGCCAGGCTCCTTGTTAATATCTGGGTGGTATTTTTTGGAAAGCTTACGATAAGCCTTTTTGATCTCGTCTGCCGAAGCGTTTTTTGACACCCCCAGACGATCATAAAATTCAGTATTGTTCATAATTCAAGATACAAAGGGCGTCAAACGGACACAGCCAAAATAGGAGTTTTGACGACAAACACTTACGTCCTAGAAAAAACTATCTTTTTGGCACAGTCCGTAGCCCGTGTTCAATTCCCTGAACACACTTGTTCCTTTCTATTGATATTTTGAATTAAACCACCATTTAGGTCGGGTTCAATTCCTTTCTTTTATATTGAGTTAGAAATTTCGGAAACCGTGTTCAGTTACTCGAACACCCTTATTCCTTTCTATAATTTATAAGTAAATATTTAGAGGGTATTTTCTATACTCTGCTTCACTTCATCAAACTCTTCATCTGATAGAGTAAATATCAAATCCTCCTCTGTATACCCGTCTTGTTCTTTAAAATAGTTGTCAGTATTTTCTGTCAAATCTAGACCAAGAATTACTTTTCTTGCAAACTCTTGATGTGCAAAACCAATAGCAGTAATGATATTTTTATCTTGCAGGACAGCTTTTGCTTTGAAATTTTTCCGAGGAAGAAATTCAAAATAGTCAAAGAAGTTTTGCCAAATCCCACCTGTAAATTTCGTATCATTCAATAAACCTGCTTTTGCCAACAAAATAGGTGCTGAAGAAATGGCTGTAATTAAGATATCCTGCTTACCGAGTTCCCTCAAAAACGAATTTAATTTTTCATCCTGTAGAGCAGGACCTATATTTACCATTCCTGGCAAAATCACACAAGAATATTCTTCTATACGTACTTGATCCAATGTTTTTGTAGACCGACAAGGCAAGCCATCCTCAGATATAACTATCGAATAATCTGAAGCGACATAATCAATCGTGATGTCAAAAGACAGAGCTAAAGTACTTGTTAAAGCGGTTATCTCATGAAGAGAAAAATTAGGATAAATGATACAAAGTACTTTTTTCATACGCAACATCCTCTATTTTACCGAAAAACAGAGGCTGGGTTGCAACCTCTGGATTTCTTCCTATCATTATTACATTTAGACAAAGTACCTTAGTAATTCGTCATTCTTAACGAGTTAGGCTTAACTGAGTTTCGGCTAAAAACTTCGGAAAAAAGATAAGCCATCTTTTGTGCATCACACAAGGCGATGGCTTCCTATTTTTCTTTCGTTTTCTTAACGCCTCAACATCTTACTTCTCTGTAAACTCTCCGTCTACGACGTCATCGCCTGCGTTTCCTGTTGCTTGTGCGCCTTCTGCTCCTGCTTGAGCTTGTTGTGCTGCTGCGGCTTGTTCGTAGAGTTTAACAGCAAGCCCTTGAGCTTTTTCGTTCAATGCTTCAAGTTTTGCTTTCATTTCGTCCAAGTTGTTGTCTTCTTGCGCTTTCTTAAGGTCATCAAGGGCAGCTTGGGCAGCGTCACGCTCTGCATCGAAGCCTTTTCCTTCAGTTTCCTTGATAGTTTTTTCAGTCGCAAAGATGGCTTGGTCTACTTCGTTACGAAGGTCAACTTCTTCCTTACGTTTCTTATCTGCTTCAGCGTTAGCTTCTGCATCTTTCATCATGCGGTCGATTTCTTCGTCTGTCAAACCTGAGTTAGATTGGATGACAATAGTTTGTTCTTTTTGAGTTCCAAGATCTTTAGCCTTAACAGACACGATACCGTTCTTGTCGATATCAAATGTTACTTCGATTTGAGGAATTCCACGAGGTGCAGCTGGGATATCAGTCAATTGGAAGCGTCCAAGAGTCTTGTTATCAGCTGCCATTGGGCGTTCACCTTGAAGAACGTGGATATCAACGGCTGGTTGGTTGTCTGCCGCAGTTGAGAAGACTTGTGATTTAGATGTTGGGATTGTAGTGTTGCGGTCGATAAGTTTTGTGAAGACTCCACCCATTGTTTCGATACCAAGTGACAATGGTGTTACATCAAGAAGGACAACGTCTTTCACATCACCAGTGATGACACCACCTTGGATAGCAGCACCCATAGCAACAACTTCGTCAGGGTTTACTGATTTGTTTGGTTCTTTACCAGTTTCAGCTTTAACAGCTTCTACAACGGCTGGGATACGAGTTGAACCACCAACAAGGATAACTTCGTCGATTTCTGACAAGCTCAAACCTGCATCTGAAAGGGCTTGACGAACTGGAACTTTTGTACGTTCTACAAGGTCACGAGTCAAATCGTCAAATTTCGCACGAGTCAAAGTCATTTCCAAGTGAAGAGGTCCAGCCTCACCTGCAGTGATAAATGGCAAGCTGATTTGTGTTGAAGTTACACCAGAAAGGTCTTTCTTAGCTTTTTCAGCCGCATCTTTCAAACGTTGCATTGCCATCTTATCAGTAGACAAGTCAATACCATTTTCTTTCTTGAATTCTGCTACCAAGTGATCGATAATTTTTTGGTCAAAGTCGTCACCACCGAGTTTGTTGTCCCCTGCAGTTGACAATACATCGAAGACACCGTCACCCAATTCAAGGATAGATACGTCAAATGTACCACCACCAAGGTCGAATACCAAGATTTTTTCTTCTTTGTCAGTCTTGTCCAAACCGTAAGCAAGAGCTGCTGCAGTTGGTTCGTTGACGATACGTTCTACTTCAAGACCAGCGATTTTACCAGCGTCTTTAGTTGCTTGACGTTGAGCATCGTTGAAGTAAGCTGGAACTGTGATAACTGCTTTGGTTACTTTTTCACCAAGGTACTCTTCAGCGTAACCTTTCAAGTATTGAAGAATCATAGCTGAGATTTCTTGTGGAGTGTATTCTTTTCCATTTGCAGAAACTTTTTCAGAAGTTCCCATCTTAGATTTGATAGAGATAACAGTATCTGGGTTTGTTACTGCTTGACGTTTTGCAGCATCACCAACGATGATTTCTCCGTTTTTGAATGATACTACAGATGGAGTTGTACGGTTACCTTCTGGGTTTGCGATGATTTTGCTTTCAGTTCCTTCAAGAACTGCAACTGCTGAGTTTGTTGTACCTAAGTCAATACCAATAATTTTAGACATGTGTTTTTCTCCTTAAATTTTATATTCTATTTTTGACTTTTCTTAATATTCCCCTTAAGTGGTGGGGACGTGAGCAACTCCCTACGGGATTTCATCACTTATTTTTGAGCCAATTGTCTCAAAAATCCCCTGTTTCAGTAGCACACGCTACTGAAACTTTCACCACGGCGGGCAACATCTTCCTTGCAAGCCTCCAGCTTGCTTTTTAACTTTCTTCATAGTTTATTGTCGTTTCGGACAAGTTTTTAAGTTCTCTAGCCTAGTTATATACTACTACCATGGCTGGGCGTAGGATGCGGTCATGGAGTTTGTAGCCTTTTTGGAAGACTTGGGCGATGGTATCTGCTGGGTGTTCATCGTCTGCTGGGAGAGTTTGGATGGCCATATGGTAGTTATGGTCAAATTCACCGTCAGCTGCGATTTCTTCGATTCCTTCTTCTTTCAAAGCGTGAATTAAGCTCTCTTGCACCATCTCCAATCCTTTTTTGACATCGTCTGTCAAACCTTCAACGGCTAGTGCACGTTCTAAGTTGTCGAGCGATGGTAAGATTGCTTTTGCCAGGTCTTGGCTACGATAACGTTGCAAGTTTTGACGCTCTTCGTTGGCACGGCGTTGGATATTTTGCATTTCTGCATGAGCGCGAAGGTATTTGTTTTCGAACTCATCCGCACGTTCATTTGCCAAGTCCAACTCAGACTTCTCAGGAGTTGTTTCTTCAGTTGTTTCCACAACTTCCTCTTCTTTCATTTCTTCGTTTTTTTTATCTTGGGCCATTTTCGCCTCCTTTATTGATTTCAAAATTAATTTACTTCGTAATGATTGCTGCTGAGGTAGCGATAAAAATCTGTCAACTTCATCGTCAAAACACGATTGACCACATTGACTTGGTTGACCAATTGCTGGTAATCCAGGTTGACTGGACCGATAATCGCTAGAATTCCAAAACCTCGATAAGGAATGAGGAATTTACTGCTAATCACTGCTAGGTTAGCTAGACAGGATTCCTGACTGTCCGCAACACGAACATTTTGCATCTGATCTTCATGCAGACCCTCACGAATCTCCAAAGCCACCTTTTGCGGTTGGTCAAAGAACTGATAGGCCGCTAGATTGGCAAAATTCAAGAGATTGACCTTGCCCGATACCACAATGTTTTCGTTGAACATTTCTTTAAAAATGTGTTCAAAGAGATCCATGACATTGTCCGTTGTTGTGAAGTAACGCTGGATAATCTGCGGAATCTCCGTCCGAATCTTGTAGTGAATATCTAGAACCGTGTGACCGAGGAAACGTTCTTGAATCAAGGTCTTGAGGCGATTTAAATCTTCCTGCAAGAAGTTCCTTGGAATCAGAAATTGACTGGTAACCGTTCGGGACTCGTCTAGGGTAAATACTGCCAAGGCTGTATGTTGCCCCAAAACAACGATATCAAAGGCTGTCAACCGTTGCCTGCTCGGCTCAACATCCAGTGCTACTACCGTACAGCCGCTCAGGTCTGTCAGTAGATTAGCAGCCTCTTGCAGGATATCCTCCAATTTGAAGAATTCCTGATCAAAGGCTTTGACAATCTCGTATACCTCATTTTCAGCCAGTCTGTCAAAAGCAAGCGAGTGTTTCACATAGTACTGAAATCCCGCGACACTTGGCATCCGACCGCTTGAGGTATGAGCCTTCTCAAGCAAACCCTGCTTCTCTAGAGCTGCCATGTCATTACGAATGGTAGCACTACTAGAATTGATAGACTCTTGTAGCGCCTTGGATCCGACAGGTTCGTGCGTTTTGGTAAAGATGTCAATGATCAGATTTAAAATATCCTGCTGACGCTCTGTAACCATCTCATCACTCCTCTCTGTCCGATCGATTAGCACTCTATGTACCCAAGTGCTAACTCATGATTCTATTATACACCCTTAGAAGAGAATGTCAAGATAAAAACTCAAAAAATTAGCACTCTTTTACCAAGAGTGCTAAAAATCAGTCTGAAGACCTAGAACCTTGCTACTCATCTACCTGGTATTTCCTTTTAAGTCTGAAAAAACCATAGATTAGATAAGAAATTAAGCAAGTGTATAAAAAGAAAATAATAAAGAAAGACTGAGACAAGTTTTCTCGATACAAACTCATGCAAACAACAAGACCACCTGAAAAAGTGGCTATACAGGAACGAAGTCTAGACCGCATAACTTCCCATCTGAGACCCTTACTCATATAGACTTTCTCCTCTGAAAGTATATCAGAAGTTGGTTTACGAAGAATTGAACAAAAACCTGTTTCTATCAATTCCCAACCGCTATTTCTAAAATCTTGCAGTTCATGCTTATACTTTTTAAGAAATCTAGAATCATAGATACGGTAGATGACATCGTCAGGTTGGCATTGGCAAAAATAGAAAAAACCAAAACGACTCGTTCTATATCTCCAGCCTTTCAAGTGCATCTCACGCAAATACTCTTCTTCCTTGTCCAAATCAACAATGGTAAAAATCCGAAATTGCTTTTTATTGATCATGACTTCCCCTCCAATTTTGAGCATACCTAGCCTATCATAAATCTGATAATTCCTTCTTTTTATGCCATAACTTCCAGCTAATATAGGCAACTATTAACAAAAGGATTAAAGACCAGAAAACATCTAGCCCGACCGCAAGAAAACTCCATAGACCATACGCATTACTTCTATTGAGCAATTTAAGTAAGAATGGTATATGTATGGCTAGCAAAAGTAAAACAGGTACTAATCGCAGTCTTAAAATGCGATTAACCATAGCTAACTTCCCAGTAGCATCGTTATAAATTTCAAACTCTGCATCCGATTCAATTTCAGAATGTGCTTTTCTAAAATAGGAAAAACTATTAAAGTCTGTAATATGCTCCCAACCACAATCTTTAAATAGTTGTAAATAGGAGGATCTCTCTGATTTTTCCATCGGGTAAAAATCCAACTGATAAGACACCTGCTCAGGCTGACACTTTTCAAAGGTATACTTGACTACAAACAATAAGATAGAATAGCTTACTTTCCTAAGTTTCCAGCCCTCAGCATGCATTTCTCTAAAGTATAGAGCCTCACTCTCATAATCCGCAATTGTAAAAATTCGGTAAACAATTTTCTTTTCCATCATCCTTCCTCCCGACTATTTCTGTAGAGCCGTTCAATACGTTTCAATTCAATATCTAAAACTTTTCGTCCCAAGTCTGTGATCTGATAGATTTTACGTTTTTCCTCTTCTCGGACAAAGGAAATCAAGCCATCCTTTTCCATCTTTGACAAGGTCCCATACATAGTTCCAGGACTAATCGAAACTTGCGAATCTGTCATTTCCTTGACCTTTTGTGTGATACCATATCCATGGTTCTCCTTCTGTAAACAAAACAAGATATAAAAACCTGTTTCAGTCATGGGAAGGTAAACACGCCTGATCTTATCTGTTAATTCCATTTAATCACACCTCCTATTTAGTTTGATATATCGCACCTCGTTATATAAACTATATCACATCTCGATATAAAATGCAAGAAAAAGAGAGAACGATTTCTCGTTCTCTCTTCTTATACTACGAAATTAAGCAGTTAATCTCTCATTTACTAAGAGTGACTTAGTCTTTCTTGCGAAGGACAAAAACTGCTAGGCTTGCAAAGGCAAGACCGATGATTGAAAGAAGACCAGATACTGCAGAGCCTGTGTTTGGTAACAAGGCCTTAGTTTGACTACTTCCTTCTTCTGGTTGGCTATTATTTCCAGAATTTTTATTTGGTGCCGGGGTAAATTCCCAAGTACCGACGAAGTGGGCATCCGCTCCATTGATGGTTTCTGA
>NZ_AJQY01000010.1:0-39702 GCF_000296875.1 Streptococcus sp. GMD1S
GCGTTAGTGCTGGTTGGGGTTACTTCTTTCACCACCGCTTGGTACTTGACAGTAACTGGAGTTCCGTTGGCATCAACACGAGTCAATTCAAGTTCTGGTGTTTCACCCTTGAACTGCTTGTCCGGAGTGAAGGTCACTTTGCCTTCTGCGTCCACTTCAAACTTACCAACATTTGGCACTTCCTTCACAGTTGTACCGTTGTCAAATAGTGGAGTTGAATCAGCTGGGAATGGAACTGAGTCATGACCTGGCGTGAAGGTCACTTTACCTTCTTGGACTTGACCTTGAAGTCCTTCTGTCTTATCACCTGAACCAGTCGGAGTTACTTTCTCAACAACTGGGGTATAGGTCGTTACAGCCGACTCCCCATTTTTATCCACCACTCCAACTCGAACTGGAGTTGCCGGACCATAGAAGGTTTTCAGTGGAGTAAAGACAATTGTTTTATTTACAAGATCTAAATCGTACGTCCCTTGGTCGGCAATGGTTAGCGAAGTTACCTTTTGTCCATTCTCATCATAAAGAAAGACACTACTTTGGACTAGTTCAACGGATTTCTTTGCTCCATTAATGGTTGTTGTCCCTTTTGTAAAGTGGACCTCGCTCTCGCTTGCTCTATCCTCATCAAATTGAATCGTCGCTGCCTGCTTCTGCCCTTGAAAGCCTTTAGATTTCGCTGCACTTGCTGAAGGTACAACTGGAAGCGGAACATAATACACCAACCTATCCCAAGAGAATTCTTTTTCCAACTCTTCATCGCTCGGATTTATCGCACTAATCCAATATTGATCAAGAGCCTCATCTCCCGACAATGTATTTGCGTCAATATCTTCACCTGGGTAATAGCCAGGAATTTCAGGCGAAATCACTTGAGACCAAGTTTGGTCTGCAGACCAGGCTGAGTATGTCACACCTGCTGTCGCATCATTTGGATGCATTTTTGCCAAAACCTGATCGATTCTCTTGGTTCGAGTAAACGAATGGGATTCTACATGTCTGGGAGGAAGAAGCGATAAATCAGGATTTTTTGCTTTTCTGTAATACTCATAATTAATTTCACGAGTTCCACGAACAGTTTCGGTTAGTTCTGTAATCTTATGTCTAAACTGAAACTTGAATTGTCTTGGGCTAGCCAAGTCACCAAAGTTATGATCTGTAAAATCGTTACTAATCAGTTCATATCCTGCATCTTCTAATTCCTTAATTCGACGATCAGGATCATAAGAAATTGGTCCATTAGGTTTGCCTACAACTGTGTCTACCTGTCCTAGTTGTACTTCCTTAGATGGATCATTTACATCCACAAAGGTAAAACTTGCAGATGACAGTTTGGTAGACATTTGGATTGAAACATTATTGGACTCAGTGTACTTGGAACTGCCATTTGCCAATGCCGAAGAAAGATAAGCCGTAGCACCTGGGGCAGTATCTTGCCCGATAACTGCTCCATTGATAGGAAATTGAACCCTACTTCCAGCAGCAACCGGAGCAGTCGAATGCCAACGAACTGCACGAATCTCTGACCAATCCGACACTTGATCTGCTGTGAGCCATTGTGAAGCATTAATTTCCGCAGCAGTGCCCGCAGTGCGACTATATTGAACTTCCCAGCCTGAAGGTGGTGTTAGAGCTTTTGTCAAACTCACTGTAAATTCAGAGCCACGATTTCTGGATTCTAGCTGTTTATCACCTTTCATCGGCAAGGATGACAAAACATAAACGTCTGAAACAGGCTGTTTCGCTGCGTTTTTATAGGTCACTCTGAAATCAATCTCATCACCAGGATAATGTTCTTGAGTATTATAGGCAAAGTGTTGATTTGTAGCTCTCTTCACTTCAGAGTAGACACCACTCGCTTCAGAAGCCTGTACGATCACATCGAAGTCATAAGAAACTGAATTTTTCGAGGTAACTGTAATCCCATCTAGCTCCCCCAAGTCATAACCATTCTGAGCTTGAACGTCAGGAAGTTCCTCGTCCCAAAAAGCAATCGCTTTATAGGTGTAGGTCCCATTTGGAATCGTCTTGTTTTCTAACTTCAAAAGTGTTGCAGGCATAGGGGAGTCTGGAGTCCCCTTTACTTGGGCATAGTAGAGAGTTTTCCCAGTATCTTTGTAATTATAATAGACCTTAAAATTAGGATTCCCACTAAAGTTTAATTGTGGATCAGCCAAATAAGCCAGATGGTAAACTCCTGTCAAGTTTGCGAAGTTCTGGGTAGGAGTTTCTTTACCCGCAGTCCTTGTGATAAAATCTTCTTTAAAACCAGAAGCATCTGTGTGTCGATTAAAGACATCTGTCCGACGGCGTCCAACCATCGAAATTTGCTGGCTAACGCGTGTTAATTCAGCTGAGGCCGTTTGAGATAAGGAAACAGTGTTACCAGTATTGTTAAATGTGAAATCCGTTCTAGAATCCAACTTACTGATTGTCGAATCTTTATAGAGACTTTCCCAATTATTAAAACGTGTTTTGGTCTGGAAAACAAACATTGATGTATCATTTGTTGAGGACTTCCTCATCTTGATATTTTTAAACTTGTACTCCAGTTCCTTCACATCTTGCTCTTCCGTCAGTCGTAGGCTACGAGTGTTACTATTAAAAGTCCCTAACAACTCACCTGTAGCTTTATTGTATACTTCTACAGATGCATCCGGTGAAGAGAAAAATTCATTCCAATAACGCTCCTCAATCGCATTGACTTCTCGATAAGACTCTCGTGGGTCTTGTATTCTATGGGTGACCGTGTAGTCATTGATAGGATAATCTTTTTCAACCTCAGCGACTGATGAGAGTCGAACATAAGAACGGTATTCTGTTTCACCATAGGAACGAATTATCTCCGAGTCAGACTGATTATAGTGTCTATATTCGAAGAGAGAAGACTCTGGCTGATCTGTTTTTTGAACAAAGAGAGTATAGGGAAGAACGGCCGTATTTTGATAACTAGTCCCATCTGCTTTTGTATAGATACCTGTCACAGTTAGGTTTTGCGCTTTTCTATTGATATCTGCTACTTTGGCATTCTTTAACTTAAAAGAAATTGGAATGAGCTTATTTTTATTGTTATTGATATCTTGAAGCGGATTGTTAGCTCTGTTAATGGTCAGATGGTAACCCGTCGCATCGGCAGTCCATCCCAAAGCTTTGGCTTCATCTGTCAATTCATAACCTTCTTTTAGATCTACATTATAGGTATAAGAAGTGACAGGATCAATGATATGTCCCCCGACATCACTAATCCCCATACCATTGATCATACGACCATCAAAGACACCATTTCCATAGTTGAAATAATCATTTCTTGCCGTATTATTCTTAGGATCTTTCGCACCATTAAATAGGTAGAAAGACACAACCGACGAACCATCGTCAACGATACCATCGTTGTCTCGATCATAGCCAATGACCTGATTGTTAGACATTGGTGTCAGACCACCTACACCGTTTTCTAAGACTTTCCATGTGTGTTCAATGCTTCCAAGTTCTTTGAGGACATTGCCATTTTTGTCATAGAGCTTAGCAGTTGCGGTCACCTTATGGTCTGGTCCAAGGGCTTGGACAGCGCCTCCCCAATTCTGCGTCAAAGGATCTATCTGAAAAGTATAGACGAAGTTATAGTTTGCCCCACCTCTCAGATTCGCAGGTTCTATCTTTAAATCAAGATCCCCATTCGCTTTTTCTTGGCTAAACTTTACACCACCGACTGGAGAAGGGGTCAATTTAATAGCCTTCCCATTTTGGAAATGAATTTTAATATACCCACCAGAATAGTCTGCTTCATGCCCAGTAATACTAAAAGTCAAGGATTCACGGACACTATCTACCGCATGGATATCCTTGATTGGCGAATGAGCTTGAAATGCAGCATTGACTTCATCTAGCGATCTCTTGCGCCTAGAAGAAGTTTTCCCGCTAGAGCCACTTTCTTCCTTGCTTTTCTGCTCAGTTTGAGTTGATTCTATAGATTGCTTTTTCTCCTCATCTAAAGAAGGCTGACTCGCTTCCTTGATATTGTCAACTTGAGAAACTGGTTGGCTCTGAGCGACTGGTGAAGATACTTCTGTTTTGGACGGTTCAGCTTTATCCTCCAGCTCCTTAACCGCTTCGTTCTGTGTCAATTCTTTTTGAGGCTCAGAAATGACTTCCGGCCCATTCTCAGCACTTTTTTCCTTTTGTTGAATTTCTGCCTGCGTTTGTTGTTCCTTATTGTTGACTTGAGCTTCATCTGCTTGCACCGGAGAAGTAGCCATCACCATAAAGGTTCCTAGCAATACCGAACAGGTCCCAACACTTAACTTTCTAATTGAAAAGCGGGAAAAAGATTGATTAAAAAATTTTTTCTTCATCATTTCTCCTTTATATTCATACTTAATCTAACATAACAGCTTTATCATTATAACTTATAGTAAATAGAATTTCCAATAGAATGTTCATTTCTACATAAATTTCTTTATAACTCCATTTGCATAGAAAAAGGAAGCTGTAAAACCAGCTTCCTTCTGTTGTTTTCATTTAATTTTCACGATTATTCCACACTGAAAAGATATGGATATACGGGTTGTTGACCTTGGTGAATCTCTACTTCAACATCTCCGAATTCTTCTGCGATTTCTTGGGCAATTTCATTGGCAAGTTCTTCGCTTCCGTCTTCACCGACATAGAAAGTCACGATTTCACTATCTTCGTCCAACATATGTTTCAAAGTTTCAGTCAAGGTTTGGTGCATGTCAGGATTTGACACGAGGATTTTCCCATCGACCATACCAAGATTGTCATTTTCATGAATTGCTAATCCATCGATAGTTGTATCACGAACGGCAGTCGTTACACTACCGCTGATGACATCACCGAGGGCTGCAGTCATGCGTTCTTTGTTTTCTTCGATTGATTTGCTTGGATCAAAGGCAAGAAGGCTGGTCAACCCTTGAGGAATTGTACGCGCTTCTACCACAACAGCAGGTTGTTCAAGCACTTCAGCCGCAGACTGAGCTGCCATAAAGATATTTTTGTTGTTTGGCAAGAAGATGATGTTGCGAGCATTGACCTGTTCAACAGCCTTGATAAAGTCTTCTGTTGAAGGGTTCATCGTCTGCCCGCCTTCGATAACATAATCCACACCTTGGGCACGGAAGATATCTGCTAAACCTTGACCAGCTACTACTGCGATAAGGGCATACTCTTTTGTTTCAGCAGGCTTGTTTCCTTGAGTTGCTTCTTTTTCAACTTGCGCCTCGTGTTGGTTACGCATGTTGTCCACTTTTACCTTAATCAAGCTACCATATTTGAGACCTTCTTGCATGACAAGACCTGGATCTTCTGTATGGACGTGAACTTTGACGATTTCATCATCATTGACAACAAGTAGAGAGTCGCCTAAGTCATTCAAGTAGTTACGGAATTCATCATAGTCAAAGTCCTTAGAATAAGTTGGACCTTGTTTGAGGGCTACCATAATCTCTGTACAGTAACCAAAGGTAATATCCTCAGTTGCAACATGTCCAGCCACAGACTTATGGTGCTCTGCATTAATCATTTCACTCATGTTGGCAGGAGTCGCTACAAAGTCTTCAGAAGCACTGTATTCACCAGTAAGAGCTGAAAGGAATCCTTCGTAGATGAAGACCAAACCTTGACCACCTGAGTCTACCACACCAACTTCCTTAAGGACTGGAAGCATTTCTGGTGTCTTAGCCAAAGCTGCTTTTGCACCTTCCAAGGCTGCACGCATGACCTCAACAGCATCATCTGTCTCCTCGGCTTTTTTCTTAGCCCCAATAGCCGCTCCACGAGAAACAGTCAAAATGGTCCCTTCAACTGGTTTCATAACCGCTTTATAAGCTACTTCGACACCGGATTGGAAGGCAAGAGCCAAGTCTTGACCTGTTAATTCATCTTTTTCCTTGATAGCCTGAGAGAAGCCACGGAAGAGCTGAGAAGTGATAACCCCTGAGTTCCCACGCGCACCCATCAAGAGTCCTTTAGCAAGAATGCTCGCTACTTCTCCAACTGTAGAAGCAGGCTTGTCTGCTACTTCTTTCGCACCATTCTCAATGGTCATTCCCATGTTTGTCCCAGTATCTCCATCTGGAACTGGAAAGACGTTTAATGAATTGACATATTCTGCTTGCTTATTCAAACGAGTTGATGCAGCCTGCACCATCTCTTGGAATAAACTGGTAGTAATTTTTGACACGATTATTCTCCTACAACTTTGATATTTTGAATGTAGACATTCACAGTCTGAGCAGTAATTCCTAGTTGATTTTCTAAACTAAAACGAACACGCTCTTGAATGTTTTTTGACACTTCGCTTATCTTTACTCCGTAGCTCAATACGGTATAAACATCAACTGCAATGCTACCATCTTCGGCTGCTTTTATAACAACACCCTTAGAATAATTTTCCTTACCAAGAAGGGCTTGGAAATTGTCTTTGAGGGCATTTTTACTAGCCATACCGACCACACCAAAAATCTCAGTTGCGGCACCACCTACTACGGTTGCAATCACTTCATCTGTCAGTTCGATTTGACCATCTTTTGTATTAATTTTTACAGTCATTTTTTTTACCTCAACTAGTTGATACTCTATTTTATCATATTTCAGCCCAAGTGTAAAAGCAGAATGCTGTATCGGCGGATATTTACTCTATTTTTCAAATGATTTTATCCTTAGAGCAAAAGAAAAAGACCAGTTAGGTCTTTTCATTTTTATTAAACGCGTTCAACTTTACCTGATTTCAAAGCACGAGCTGAAGCCCAAACTTTTTTAGGTTTACCATCGATAAGAACAGTAACTTTTTGAAGGTTTGGTTTTACGGCACGTTTTGTTTGGTTCATCGCGTGTGAACGGTTGTTTCCTGATACAGTCTTACGACCTGTAAAGTAACATACTTTAGCCATTGTGTTTTCCTCCTATTAGATCTAATATAGCGGATGTGCTAGCACCACATACCGTACTATGTTATCACACTTTCTCTATTTTGGCAAGGAAATTCGGAGACTTTTTTTTATTTAACGTAAACAACTCCAAGTTTACCAAAAGCGACTTCCCCGCGGATAATCAAGGTTTTGCTGGTTGGTGCTACAGGAGCATCTGCCTTAGCTGCACCAAAGGAGGTTTCTACTTTCAAATCGACACGCCAGTGTTGCGGAACATAGACGGTTGCATTCCCGAAGGCCACTTCAATATTTAAAGTCGCAAAATCACCTAGCATCTCTGCATTATCATAGTAGATTTTAGCATCCCCAAAAGCGACTTCCACTTGGTCATCTACGAGATCTTGATCTTGCTTATAGAAGGTCCCGCTACCAAAAGCGACTTCCTTATCCGTGACGACTGTTTTTTTCCCATCGTACCACCATTTTTTTTCATTCCAGAACTTACTTGAATGCGTCAGATAACCAACACCTAGCACTGCTAAGATACTAGCCCAAAACAAAGACTGGTTTGGAATAGGAAGAATGTTATAAAAATGATTCGCAATCATTAAGGCTACTAGAGCGGTAAAAACTGCTGATGTTAGATGACGACGAAGCAAAGCTTCAACTGATTGGTAAGCAAAAAAGGCGATACCAATCAAAGGCCATATCTTGCCATCCAAAGAAGGAATTCCAAAATTCCCTTGCAGCAAGATCCAAGCTGCTAAAACCAATAAAACAATACCAAATGCTTTCTTTTTCATGTTTTTTACCTCATGTTTCTTAGATTTTCTTTTAGGAGGGATTGGTAATGTCGTGAGACATGAACCTCCTTGTGCGTCTGATAAAAGGAAATGGTGCCCGTTCCTGAAAAGGACTTATCCACTGAGTAAATCTGACGGATGTTTGCGATCGTTGACTTGGACACTCGACTGAAATAGCGAGGTAAGATGGACTCCAACTCATAGAGCTTGAGGCGAACTTCATAGGCTTCCTTCTGGTTATGAGCATAAATCTTACTCCCTTCTGTTTCAAAGAAGAGAATTTCTGACAGGTCTAGATAATATTCACCTGTCCCCTTGTAAAAAGTCAACCTCGGAGCCTTTGACTCTTGCAAAAGTCGTTGCAAATCTGCAATTTCATCTGTCAAAGTGGGGGTCTTGATGACAATTTCAGTCTCCTCTAAATTGCCATCAATCTCAATTCGTAACTTCATCACATCTCCTTTCTGACTCTACTATATCAAAGCTAAGTTAGGAATACAAGGGCAAAAAAGCAAGTGGTCAATTTGAAGCAGTAAGTGGTTGTAGGACTAGCTTAACTTACATGTCAGAATAGGAAGAAAAGGAATCCCCACACCAGACCACAAGCATAGCCAACCAAGACATCCTTGGGATAATGAACGCCCCCTAAAACCCTCACCAAGCCCAGCAAAGCTGAGAAGAGCAAGCATGCTAAGCCAACAGGTAGACTAGCATGCAGACAGGCCATGGAGATGATAGTTGCCGAAAAAACATGGCGACTGGGCATCGACTGTCCCGAGCTATCTTTTTCAAGCAGGGGACAGATATCCCAAGTTTCATAAGGCCGCGGGTGGTTGATTTTCTTACGAAAAAGGGACAAGATCACAAAGCCTGATGCAGGAATAAGCACATAAACCCCAACCTGCTGACCAAGTCCTAGTTGCAGGCAAGTGATGACTAGCAAAGTCAGATAGACCAAGGGCATGGCGACTGTCATCAAACGATTGAAATTAAGCAATAGAAATAAAAGGGTGGGATGGCTAGTTAGTTTGGAGCTAAGGTTGCTATACCATTCTTGATAATTTTTCATTAAATTTCTCATTCATTACCTTGTTTTCGTCTACAGGTGAGACGTTTATCTTCTAGTATAGTGCAGAAAAAGAAGGCCGTCAAGCCTTCTTTTGATTTATTCTTCTGCTTCGTCTTCTGTAAATTGACTATTGTACAAGTCAGCGTAGAAGCCACCTTGCGCCATTAGTTCCTCATGATTGCCTTGCTCGATGATATTGCCATCTTTCATGACAAGAATCAAATCGGCATTACGAATAGTTGACAAGCGGTGGGCGATGACAAAGGATGTGCGTCCTTCCATCAAACGGTCCATAGCTTTTTGAATCAACTCCTCTGTACGTGTGTCGACTGAAGATGTCGCTTCATCCAAAATCAAGAGCGGTGCATCTTTGAGAAGGGCACGAGCAATGGTCAAGAGCTGTTTCTGTCCAACAGACAAGGTCACGGTGTCATCCAAAACAGTATCGTAGCCATCTGGCAAAGTCATGATAAAGTGGTGGATTCCCACTGCCTTGCTAGCTTCTATCATTCGTTCATCACTGATGTCTGTCTGATTATAGATCAGGTTCTCTCGAATGGTTCCTTCAAAGAGCCAAGTATCCTGCAAGACCATTGAAAAGGCATCGTGTACTTCCGAACGCTTCATGTCCTTGGTATCGACACCATCGATACGGATACTTCCCTTATCTAGCTCATAGAACTTCATCAAAAGATTGACAATGGTTGTCTTCCCAGCCCCAGTCGGTCCAACAATAGCAACCTTCTGACCTGCATGAGCTGTCGCAGAAAAGTCATGGATAATGGTGCGCTCTGGTGTATATCCAAAGGACACATGATCAAAGACTACTTCCCCTTTCATGTTGCTCAATTGTCTTTCCTTACGAGATTCATCTTGCATCTCTGCTTCAGCTAGAAATTCTAATACACGAGTCATGGCTGCACTCGCTTGTTGCAGGCTCGTAATCCCTTGGGCAATCTGTGACAGAGGTTGGGAGAAGGTCCGTACGTAAACCATAAAGGCTACGATAATCCCTATCGTGATATGCCCTTCTAACGCCAGCGCGGCACCAACGATGATGACTAAGACATAACTAAAGTTCCCAACAAAGAACATGGCTGGCATCATGATACCAGAGATAAACTGAGATTTCCAGATACTGTCATGCAAGTCTTGGTTTAACCCTGCAAATCTCGCTTTGGAGGTGTCCACTGCGTTGTAGCTGGTCACTACATTATGGCCAGAGTACATCTCTTCCACATAACCATTGACGGCTGCTAGATTATTTTGTTGGGCTTTAAAATAACCCTGTGACTTGGCCATGATTACGGAAACCGCCGCAAAACCAACAAGCGTAGAGACCACTGTTACGAGAGCTAAAATCCAGTTCATCCCAAACATGGTCACCAAGACAGCAATCAACAAGAAACTAGCTGAAAGAACTGTCCCTAGACTTTGGTTGAGAGATTGCGCTGCTGTATCCACATCATTGGTCACGCGCGAAAGGGTGTCTCCTTGTGAATGACGGTCAAAATAGCCAAGTGGCAAACGATTGATTTTTTCAGCGATAGCCGTCCGCAAGCGTTTTGAAAAATGTTGGATACTCGTTGAAAATATATAGGCCTGTGTATAATTAAGGATAGCTCCAAACACATATAGGACAACCAAAAATCCAGCAATGTTTGACACAGCTACCAAGTCGATTTCTGTAGCCAAGCCATCTGAAATCAAGTTAGTAATTTCTTTAATCTTAGTTGGACCATAAACGGTAATGATGCTTGAAATGACTGCAGCCACAACTGCTATTAGGAGAGGAAGTTGGAGGCCTGCCATATAAGGTTTGCACTGTTTCCAGACCGAAACTTTTTTATTTTCCATGTTCCAATTCCTCCTTCGATAGTTGTGAGTAGGCAATTTCTTGGTAGACTTCGTTGGTTGCAAGAAGTTCCTTGTGGGTGCCTTGTCCCACGACTTTACCTTGATCCAAAACTAAGATCAGGTCGGCGTCCATAATGGTAGAAATCCGTTGCGCTACGATGAGCTTGGTCATGGATTTTGTTTTCTCAGCTAGCTCTTGGCGAAGGACACGATCTGTCTTGTAGTCCAAGGCTGAGAAGGAATCATCAAAGATGAGAATCTCTGGTTTACGAGCCAAGGCACGCGCAATGGCTAAACGCTGTCTTTGACCTCCTGAGAAGTTGGTTCCGCCTTGAGCCACTTCTGATGCAAGACCTGCTTCCTTGTCTTCGATGAAGCTTTTAGACTGGGCCAATTCCAAGGATTGCCACATAGCAGCTTCGCTTAGAGGAGTTTCTTTGCTCTTACCAAAGTCCAAGTTCCCCTTGACATCTCCTGAGAAGAGGACTGCTTTTTGAGGGATATAGCCGACCTTATTGCGCAAATCTTCCAAATCGTAATCTTGCACATTAACTCCGTCCACTAGGATTTGTCCATCTGAAACGTCGTAAAAACGTGGCAAGAGGTTGACAAGCGTAGACTTACCTGATCCAGTCGATCCGATGAAGGCTACGGTTTGACCCGCTTCTGCTTTGAAAGTGACATGTTCCACGACTGCTTCTGAGTTTTTAGAGTAGCGGAAGGTTACATCGCGGAATTCCACTTGTCCTTGAACTGAAGGATCCGCTGTCTGTGTATGACTAGGATTTTCAATAGAAGAATGCAGATCCAATACTTGATTGATACGTCCTGCCGAAACCAAGGTACGAGGAAGAACAATAAAGAGTGCTCCCATGAGAAGGAATCCCATCACGACCTGCATAGCATAGGACATGAAGACCACCATATCACTAAAGAGTGGCAGACGTTCTGCCAAACTTGCATCGTTGATAATGTAGGCACCAATCCAGTAAATAGCTAAACTTAGTCCACTGGAAATCGCCATCATAATCGGGTTCATAATGGCCATCAATCGATTGACAAAGAGATTGAGACGTGTTACCTCATCGTTGGCTGCTTCGAATTTTTCATCTTGGTAATCTTCGGCATTGTATGCGCGAACAACTCGAATCCCAGTCAAGCTTTCACGAGTGATGCTATTGAGTTTATCTGTCAATTTTTGGATAACAGATTGTTTTGGAAAGGCCAGAGTCATAAGAACAGTGGTCATCAAGACATTGACAATAACAGCCACAACGACCGCCCAGAGCCAGTATTCCGATTTCCCAAGGATTTTTCCAATGGCCCAGATAGCCATAATCGGCCCACGAGTAACCACTTGCAAGCCCATGGTAAAGAGCATCTGTACCTGGGTAATATCATTGGTCGTCCGAGTCAAAAGACTTGGGATTGAAAAGCGCTTGATCTCTGTCTGTGAAAAATCTAAAACGCGATGAAATACGTCTCTACGTAGATGGGTTGTATAGGATGCTGCAACACGAGCAGCAAAGAAACCCACCATAACAGATGAAAAGAAAGCCAATAAAGACAAACCAATCATCTTCGCAGCTGGTGACCAGAGTTCACCCAACTGCGTTCCAGACGTTCCGAGTAACTCTGTAATTTGTGAAATATAGGTCGGTACCTCTAACTCTAGATAGACCGAGAAACAAGTGAACAGAATCGTAAGGATGATCATTCCCCACTCTTTTCCTGTAATACGTTTAGCGAGTTTCTTCATTCTCTCCTCCTATCTTCTCAACATTTTCTTGCAACTGACCGAGAACCTTTTCAAAGATTGCCAAGTCTGACTTTGAAACCCCCTCTAGCAGACTCTGATCGATCCGATCAAAAAAAGCCTTAACTTTTTGCATCTGCGAACGCGATTTCTCCGTCAGGCGAACAAATTTTGCCCGCTTATCGCTCGGGCTGGCCTCTAGCTCAACCAAACCATTTTGCACCATACGCTTGACTAGATTACTCGCCACAGATTTGGTAATATTGAGTTCCTGCTCGATATCCTTAATCAAGACCAATTCCTCTTTTTGTTCACAATGATCTAAAAAACGCAGAACCTGCCCTTGCGGTCCACCCATAAATTCAATGCCACATCGCTTAGCTTCTTTCTGTACCATCAGATGAAGCTGGTGTCCAAAACGTTTGAACATTAACATCGGCTTGTCCATGATTGCTCCTTTCTTACGATAAATATAGTTCTCACAAGAACTATTTAAGTTCCCATGAGAACTATTTTATCATTTTCAGAAAAGATGTCAAGAAAAAAGTTTCCAAGAGAACTATTTTAGTTTAAATTGACATTAGGCAATATTTTTTCTATAATAAGCACTAACTACTGTGGATAGAAATCCATTCACTCGATGAAGGGAGAAAACGTTCAAATGAAACCAGAAGAACAACGAGTTTTAGGAATCTTAGCAACCATTTTTGGAGCCATCGCACTTTTAGGGTCCTGGATTCCATTTATTAACTATCTATCATTTTTCATCGCCATTGTCGCATTTATCTTGGGGATTATCGGCCTTATCGTCAATCTCAAAAAACGGAAAACCATGGCCATTATCGGAACATCCCTCGCAGTTGCTTCTGTTGTACTTTTCTTTACGACCCAAGTACTGTACGCTAATGTCTACAAAGAGTTTATCAGGGAGTTTAACCGTTCCTACAGCGAGGCAAGTGCCTCAATGGAGCGCGAAGAAGAAAGCGACTTGACAGATGATAGCGCCTATTCCATCCCAGAGGAGGAAGAAGACGATAACTTCACCTGGACCCAGGAACAGTTCGACGCCTTAATCGAAGGTGACCTTGATAACAAAGGAAAAGGTGGTACCAACTACAAGGATATTATCAAAAAACACGGACTACCAGACTCCGAGTTTGACTCCACTATCGGAGGCTATGATACGAGAAAAATCACCTATATCTCCATTGGTGACAAGATCAAGACTGTTACCTTAACTTTTGCAAAAGATGACAATGGGCAGCTCTTGCTCGTCCAAAAACATGCAGTCGGTCTAGGTCTAGAAAAAAGCAAGAAACAAAACGATTCTGAAACCAGAGTCTAAGTTCAAATATCAAAAAAACGAACAGCTAGTAAAACTGTTCGTTTTTCTATTAGAATCCATCTACGTTTGTGTAGATCTTTTGTACGTCTTCGTCGTCCTCAAGAACGCTGTAAAGTTTTTCAAAGGTTTCAAGGTCTTCGCCTGACAATTCCACTTCAGACTGAGGAATCATTTCCAATTCAGTCACTTGGAATTCTTCGATACCAGACTCACGAAGGGCAACGATAGCCTTGTGAAGGTCTGTTGGAGCTGTGTAAACAGTGATTGTTCCTTCTTCTGCTTCTACATCGTCCACATCCACATCTGCTTCTAGCAATTGCTCAAAGACTGCATCAGCGTCCTCACCCGCAAATACGATCACACCCTTGTTATCAAAGAGGTATGAAACTGAACCTGAAGCACCCATGTTTCCGCCGTTTTTACCAAAAGCTGCACGGACATTGGCTGCGGTACGGTTGACGTTTGAAGTCAAGGTATCCACAATCAACATAGAACCATTTGGTCCAAAACCTTCGTAACGTCCTTCTGTAAAGGTTTCGTCTGTGTTTCCTTTTGCTTTATCAATCGCTTTATCGATAACGTGTTTTGGCACTTGGGCTTGTTTCGCACGGTCGATAACGAATTTCAAAGCAGTGTTTGATTCTGGGTCTGGATCACCTTTTTTAGCTGCTACATAGATTTCTACACCAAATTTTGCATATACTTTAGAGTTAGCTCCATCTTTAGCCGTTTTCTTGGCTACGATATTGGCCCATTTACGTCCCATTAGGAATCTCCTTTTTTCACATTTTAATCTTTCTTATTATAACACAAGTTTTTTCGATTTTCACTAGAGGAAATGGATTTTATTCAGCAAATCCAGCTAGGATTGTCCTTTGGCTGCCAAGATTGCCTTGCCTTCTTTTATCAGGGGATGGCGGAAAAGTGAAAAGTACAGTTGGGTGGTCATGGCAACCCAGATAAGGGGTTCACAAAGGATAACTCCCCTATAGCCTGCCCAAGGGATAATCAAAACTACAAAAACAATTTTCCCGATTAGTTCTATAAAGCTGGAAACTAGAGGAAGGACTTTTTGCCCCAAGCCCTGCAAGCAATTGCGATAAATCAACAAGAGACTCAAAATCGGATAAAAGACTGAACTGATTTGCAGGTAAAGACTACCATTTTCTACCAAGTAAGTATCTGTCGAACTGGCCAAGAAGGAAATCAAGGTCGGACTAGCAAAAAAGAGAAAGATACAGACAAAACCTGCCCAAGACATGCTCAGTCGACTGCCGATTCGAAGACCTTGAACAATGCGGTCTGGTCGTTTCGCACCGAGATTCTGAGAGGCAAAGGTCGTCATGGCAGAAGAAACGGCCGTCATCGGAAGCAGAGCAAAGGCCATAATGCGTCGTGCCGCTGTTTGGGCACTAATAATCACTGCGCCAAAGGTATTGACAGAAGACTGTAAAATCACACTACCAATAGACACAATCGAACTCATCAAGCCCATAGCCAAACCTTGCTCCAAGAGATCCGCGTACAAGCTCTTGTCCCATTTGAAATGTTTAAACTGTGGCAAGAGTTCTGGAACGCTTTTGCGGATATAATAAAAGCAAAGAAGCGCTGACAACCCTTGTGAGATAATGGTAGCAAGTCCCGCAGATTGAACACCCAGTTGCAGTTGCGTAATGAAATAGAGATCCAGAACCACATTGACCAAAGCAGAAAAAATCAGGAATCCAAGGGCTGCTAGACTGTCACCAATAGACCGCAACAAGCCTGCAAAAAGATTATAGGCAAAGCTGACACTGACACAAGTCACAATCATAGAAATATATTGATAGGATTGAGGAAGGATTTCTGCAGGGGTATCTAAATATTGCAAGAGTGGATACAGACCGACAAAGCCCATCAGCATGACCACAATGCTCAAAAGAGCACCTAAAATCCAAGTTGCTGCTACTGCTTCTTTAATTTTAGTAAAATTACGAGCCCCATAATAGCGGGCAATGACGATCCCCATCCCATTGCCAACACCAAGCGTAAAACCTATAATCAAATCAAAAATGGCAGTTGTCGCCCCTACTGCAGCCAAAGAATCTTGACCAAGAAAACGCCCAACAATCAAGACGTCAGCTGTATTATAAAGCTGTTGGAAAATATTTGACAGCAAGATTGGAAAGGCAAAGCTTAACAGCGCAGGAAGAATGGGACCATGTATCAAGTCCACGGATCGTTTCTTATTCATAAAGCTATTATATCAGCTTTCTAATGGAGCGACAAGACTCTGTCACTAAGTTTGCAATCAATTGCTTACAGAGAGACAATTTGCTATAATCAAGAAAAGGAGGTCATTTATGAGTTTGACCAGTCAATTAATTACCGATGTATTTCCCGATCTGGATAAGGTTGAAAAGCTAAACAAGGAAGCTTTCCCTGAAGAAGAACGAGTCCCTCTGTCTGAGTTCTTGCGCTATCAGGACCGAGATGATGCCCACTTCTTTGCCTTTTATAACCAGGAAGAGTTTGTCGGCTTTGCTTTCTCTATTTCCAACCCAAAAGCTTTCTATATCAGTTTTTTTGCCATCATGCCCCACCTGAGAAGCCACGGGTATGGAAAGGAAATTATCGAAAAACTAACCGATTTTTACCAGCGAACCATGTTGCTAGAAGTCGAGCGATTAGATGAAGAATGCGATAACTTGGAGCAAAGGAAGGCCCGCATGGACTTCTATCGCCAAAATGGCTTTAAATCAGCCAACGCTTTTCTAGAGTACGATGGTTTGAGTTTTGAAATTCTTTACCGTGGCGACCATTTTGACGAAGAGGCCTATCGCGACATCTTCCAAAAGTTACAGAATGAACATTATTTTGACTTTCATATAGAGTATCGTCGTTTTAGTGACCATTAAACAAGACTTATCCATCTGGTGAAGAACCTCTCTTTTTCGATAGAAGCTACATATAAAAATGCATGTAATTTACGATTACATGCATTTTTTATTTTCAACTGATCAGAATAAACTTTTATTCTCTCTATGGCTTAAGCTTCTGCATTGCCTTCTGGAAGAAGGAAGTAGAGAACAGCATAAGCTAAGATTCCAGAACCACCAAGTAGGGTGAAGATGATCCAAAGTGCACGAACAAGTGTGTGGTCCATGTTAAAGTAGTCACCGATACCTGCACAAACACCAGCAATCTTTTTGTCTTGTACGTTACGAACAAGGCGTTTTTCCATTATAGTAGTCTCCTTTTTATAGAATGTTTTAATTTTTTTGATTAAATACTCTTTTATTACGCTTTTGAAGCTTATGGAGACTTAATAATTAAACATAAAAAGCAGAGAAGGACTTCTCCGCTTTCATTTTTAATCTTCAATTTCGATTTCAAGTCCGTCGCCTAGGTCAAGCGTTACTTCTTGGTTAGGTGCTAGATCTTCCGAAACAGTGGTAGGAGTTGTCCCTTCTTCATCTTCAATCAAGCCATATTGAACACGAACTTGGTGGTCAATGGCATCAAAAATCTCTGGGTGATCCGCCAAGTATTTCTTAGCATTTTCAGATCCTTGTCCGATTTTTTCACCCTTGTAAGAGTACCATGCTCCCGCTTTTTGGATGATATCGAGATCACTTGCAATCTTCAAGAGCTCACCAGTCTTAGAAATCCCTTCTCCGTACATGATTTCAACAAAGGCTTCCTTAAATGGTGGAGCCACCTTGTTTTTCACGACCTTGATCTTGGTTTCCTTACCGACATTGGTATCTTTTTGGTCACCAGTTCCCTTGATTTGTGTGCTTCCACGAACATCCAAACGGACTGAAGCGTAGAATTTCAAAGCACGTCCACCAGGTGTTGTTTCTGGATTTCCAAACATGACCCCAACTTTTTCACGCAACTGGTTAATAAAGATGGCAATTGTCTTGGTTTTATTGATAGAAGCTCCGAGTTTACGCATGGCCTGGCTCATCATACGAGCCTGCAAACCAACGTGACTGTCTCCAATATCCCCATCAATTTCCGCACGAGGTACAAGGGCTGCAACTGAGTCAATAACGACGAGGTCAACTGCACCTGAGTCAATCAATTTTCCAGCAATTTCAAGACCTTGCTCTCCTGAGTCTGGTTGTGACAAGAGCAATTCGTCAATGTTCACACCAAGGGCTGCAGCATAGGCTGGGTCAAGAGCATGTTCCGCATCGATAAAGGCTGCAATACCACCTTCTTTCTGTGCTTGCGCAACAGCGTGAAGGGCAACCGTTGTCTTACCAGATGATTCTGGTCCATAGATTTCGATGATACGTCCTTTAGGATAACCACCTGAACCAAGAGCAATGTCCAGAGCCAATGAGCCTGAGCTCATCACTTGAACTTTTTGCTCCGCGCGCTCACCCAAGCGCATGATTGAGCCTTTACCAAAGTCTTTCTCAATCAATTTAAGAGCATCGTTCAATGCTTTTTCACGGTCTGCTCCAAATTTTTTCCCAATTTCATCTAATTTTTTTGTTGGTTTTTTCGCCATTTTGTTCTCCTATATTCTACTGGTCCTTAGACCTATCTTTCATTATACCAAAATTTAGTCACTTAATAAAGCCTTGCGAACTAGGTTAAAGGCATGCATGACCGCAATATGTCGAACATCTGCTCGACTCCGTCCTGCAATATTGGCCTTGATCACCTCTGTCCCTTTTGCATGTGCCAATCCAATAAAAACTGTACCAGCTGGATGCCCCTCTAGGCTATCTGGCCCTGCCACACCCGTCAAACTAACTCCATAATCAGACTGAGTCTTGATCCGTGCCTGCTCTGCCATTTTTCGAGCCGTAAACCCAGAAACAACCCCGTGTTCTTTTAGCTCTTGCTCGGAAATATCCAACATCTTGGACTTTTCTTCTAGGCTGTAAGTGACAAAACCGCCATTAAAGATTGCTGAGACGCCCAAAAAGTCTGCTAATGTCGCTTGAAAGAGACCTGCCGTCAAGCTTTCTGCCGCAGTAATGCTTTTCTGTCTCTTCTTTAGCTCTTCTACAACGACACTTGCGAGACTGGTTTCTTCCCCATATCCATAACAGATGTCTCGTAGAGAAATTCCCTCGAAAGTTTGGCGACTCAAGATTTGATTTTCTAAGATATCCAGTGCTTGATCAGCCCTTTCTTGACTAACTGCTTTTGTAGACAAACGCAAGGTCACTTCTCCCGTCTTGGCATACGGCGCCAAGGTCGGATCGGTTTGATGGTCAATCAAATCCGCCAAAATGGTCACCAACTGACTCTCCCCAATTCCAAAGAAACGGAGCACTCGTGAGTATAACTTGGTACCAGTCATTAACTTGGGTAAGAGTTGATTTAAGACCATGGGTTTCAATTCACTAGGTGGTCCTGGGAGGACCACGTAGGTCACGCCATCCACTTCTGACACCCCTCCTACTGCTAAACCTGTCTCATTTGGCAGTGGAGTCGCCCCTTCTACAATTTGGGCTTGGCGCTCATTATTCGGTGTCCGAGCATAGTCAGGTCTATGAGCAAAGAAAATATCCAGTTTCTCTTGCGCTTGAGGGTCAAACACTAGATCTTTTCCCAAAAATTTTGCCAGGGTTTGTTTGGTCAAATCATCCTCGGTTGGTCCCAAGCCCCCTGTCAAAATCACAAGATTACTACGTTGACTCGCAATCTCAAGCAAGGACAAAAGACGAGCTTCATTATCTCCAACAGCTGTTTGGAAGTAGACATCTACCCCGATTTCGGCTAGTTTCTCTGATAAAAACTGAGCATTGGTATTGACAATCTGCCCTGTTAAAATTTCTGTTCCTACAGCAATAATTTCTGCTTTCATGTTTCCTCCTACTTATCTATTCGAATTTTTTTGAAAAAATCGCAGGAAATTTCCCACGATTTGATTCTTTTCTTATTCTGCTTCTTCGTTTGAAGCGTTCGTACTGGTTGAAGGTGCTGTCCGACCAAAGGCTGTTTCGTACAGTACCGCATTGGTTTCCAATTCTGTCACTGGCTCTTTACCTAGCGAACTACGCAAGAGATTTTGCATTTCGAGCATATGTTCTGAAGTGACAATCTGATAAGAAATTCCCTGTAGCTCAGCATCTTCCCCACGCAATTGATGCGTTTCGATATTCTTGAAGGAATCTTGATAGCCGAGCAATTGTGGAATGCTCTTAGCTGACAAGTCCACATTGGTCTGCATGTTATCACTCAAAGCTTTGAGGATACCTTGATAATGACTCACACTGTTTAGGCTCAAAACCTTCTCAACGATCTTTTGAATAACTTCACGTTGACGTTTTTGACGACCATAGTCTCCCTCTGGGTCTTGGTAACGCATCCGTGAATACACCAGAGCTTCCTCCCCATTCAAGGTTTGTTCTCCAACACCGATAGAAATCTTATTAAACTCCTCTTGGTCAGCAATCGAAATTGGGAAACCGAGTGTATTGTTGACGGTAATTCCACCAACCGCATCCACCAATTGTTGAAGCCCCTGCATGTTAACCATCACATAGCGGTCAATGTGGATATTCATCATCTTTTGAATAGTAGAAATTGCAAGTTCCGCACCACCATTAGCATAGGCCGCATTGAGTTTGGCTTCCTGAACTTGACCGTTTCCAGTCTCAATCTTGGTCAAAATATCCCGTTCCAAACTCATCATTGTGGTTTTCTTTGTTTTGGGATTAACCGTCAGGAGAATCATGGAATCACTATTTCCCGCCCACGGGTCTGTACGTTCCACATTTCCCGTATCTCCCCCATCAAGAGGATGGTCAGAGGCTCCGTCGCTTCGATAACGTTGGTTTCTTCACCAATCTTTTTATAAGTCTTTTCACTCAAGGTTGCTGTTCCTTGTTGGAAAATGGTGTAACCATAAACCGCTACACCTACAACTGTTACTGCTAGAAAAGCTAGCACCATTCCAATTAATTTTTTGATCATCTTGTTATTCATCTATCAGCTTGCCCATAAGACAAACATCTAAAAATATCCCTTCTGCTAAATAGGCTCCTCTTTCTTGTAAGCCTTCTGTGATAAATCCCATTTTTGAATAGAGGTGGACTGCAGCCTCGTTTCGTTTTTGTACACTAAGTTGCAAACGGCGCAAGACGCCACTGACTTTAGCACACTCGATGCCTTCTTCTAGAAGTATAGTCGCCAAGCCTTGGTTCCAAAATTTCTTGCGAACTGCTAGAAAAACATCACCGATATGTCGAACTCTTAAATGTTGGTCTGCTGTGATATTTAAGACTCCTGCAATCTCATCATTCAGTAAGGCGAGGAGAGTAATTTGATTCTCTGATGCAGCTTGTTTTTCGATAAAAAGAGCCATTTCAGAAGCTGTCATCATGATGCCATTTTCATCTAGGCTAGTAAAGTCTGTCTCTTGACCGACACAATCTAAAAATGCAATCAAGGCTGTAGCATCTGACATCTCTGCCTCACGAATACACAACTCATACTCCATCTTGAAACTCCTTGATGAGTTGTTCAGCCCGAGAGCCATGAGCCGTAAAATGAAGACAACGACCATCAGCTTCTTTCAAAATTTCCAACTCCAAGTAAGAATCTGGTAAATCTTCACCCAAAAGATGCCCCCACTCAATAACAGTCACACCGCCACCAAAGAGAAACTCATCCAAGTCAATAGAATCAGCGTCCCCTTCGATACGGTAGACATCCAAGTGGTAAAGTGGCAAACGCCCTTCATACTCTCTAACAATGGTATAGGTTGGACTTTTAATCATCTGACAGATATCCAAGCCCTTGGCAAGGCCTTTTGTAAAGGTTGTTTTACCCGCACCTAACTCTCCAGTCAAGATTAGAACATCGTCTTTTTGAAGCAAATGACCTAATCTTTCTCCGAGAGCTAGAAGCTCTTCTTCATTTTTTGTGTGCATGCTACTATTATACCAAAAAGTTTTCTTTTGTGTGAATTTTCTTTATGGACTTACTATAACAATTTTGAAAGATTCTCCTCCACTTAAAAGAATACAACTATTGAAAAAACAAACAGGATATCCCGAATCAGGTGCCCATAAAAGGAGATTTCCCTTTGGATACATTTGGGAAAAAGGAAACGTGCGCATAGAAAACCAACACTGATATAAAAGAAAATCGAGGAAATCACTAAGGGATTCCTCAAGAAAACCATCGTAGCTAGAACGGAAATGACGACTGTTTTCTTTTTATTTAGGTGATTTTCTATATCGCGAAAAATTTTATCAAAAGGTAAGAAAATCAATAGATCTACTCCTAGCAAGAAAAAGAAGGAGGGTAAAAAGAGGTCAACCAGTTCCTGCTGCAATTTGCTAGTGGTTTGGATGCTTTCTGAGAGAACCAGACAGGTTGCCAGAAGATTGACTACTAAAAGGAGGCAATAAACAAGGCTCACTTTCTTTTGAACATGTAAAATACTATGTCTAGACTGGTCTGCTGTATGGAAATAATTTATCCCAGCGCACAAAACAGAAATTCCTACTATCAAAATCAAAAAGTAAGCATTGGTCTGTTTTAAAGATAAAAAGGATTCTTTCCATAATAGGCAACTACTAAAACTAATCTGGATGACTGCAATCAGTAACAATAGGCGAATTGATTTTACCATTTCTTTTCCCTCCCTATATGGGATTATACCTTGTGAGGAGTTTGAAATGATTGTTTCCGCCTCAAGTGTTCTTTTTTTGTGCTCAACTGACCAAAAAACAGCTCTCTTGTGCACAGAACTGTTCTTTTACCAGTCTAATCCTTAAACCAGAGAGCAATTTCACGTTTTGCAGAAGCTTCCGAATCGGAGCCATGAACTACATTTTGAATAGCTTGATTGTCTCCTGCTGCTTTAGCAAAATCTCCTCGGATAGTTCCAGGCAAGGCTTCTTCTGGACGAGTAGCTCCCATCATACTACGCCAAGTTTCAATCACTTTCGGACCTGATAGAATGCCCACCACTACCGGTCCTGAGGTCATAAACTGACGGATAGGAGGATAAAAACTTTTTTCAACCAAGTCTTGATAGTGTTGGTCAATCAAAACTTCTGAAACTGCTGAACGCAACTCTAATTTTTCGATTTTGAAACCACGCTCCTCAATTCTTTTCAGAACCTGACCAACCAGCCCTCTTTTCACACCATCTGGCTTAATGATAAAGAATGTTTGTTCCATACGGACACCTCCTTGGCATTTTAGTTCTTCTATTCTACCATACTTTATGAAAAAGTGGGAAAATTTTTCTGAAATAAAACAAAGAGAACCCAAAGGTTCTCTTGTTTGCTTTTATTCTACTGTTTCTTCAACTTGGATTTCCACAACTTCCTCTACAGGAGCAAGTTCTGCCTCTTCTTGTTCTGGAGCCAGATATTCTGCTTCATTAACGGCTTGTGGTTCAAGGTTACGGTAGCGAGCCATACCAGTACCAGCTGGGATGATCTTACCGATGATAACATTTTCCTTGAGTCCAAGGAGATGGTCTTTCTTACCACGGATGGCCGCATCTGTAAGGACACGAGTTGTTTCCTGGAAGGAAGCCGCTGACAAGAAACTGTTGGTTTCAAGTGAGGCTTTGGTAATTCCCATAAGAACTGGGCGACCAGTCGCTGGGACTCCACCTGCGATAAGAACATCCTTGTTAGCATCTGTAAAGTCGTTGATGTCCATGAGAGTACCCATAAGAAGGTCTGTGTCACCTGGATCCATGACACGAACTTTACGGATCATTTGACGAACCATTACCTCGATGTGTTTGTCACCGATTTCTACCCCTTGGCTGCGGTAAACTTTTTGTACTTCACCGAGAAGGTAGGTTTCAACTGACAAGACATCACGAACAGCGAGGAGACGTTTCGGTTGGATAGAACCTTCTGTCAATGCCGCACCGCGAGAGACTTGGTCTCCAACTTCGACGCGCATACGGGCTGTAAATGGTACCACGTATTCGCCTTCTCCAGTTTCACCCTTAACGAAGACTTTCTTGGTACGAGTTGACGCGTCTTCTTCGATAGCTGTAACTTGTCCTTTGACCTCTGTGATGACCGCTTCCCCTTTAGGATTGCGGGCTTCAAAGATTTCTTGGACACGAGGAAGACCCTGAGTGATATCGGTATTTGAGGCAACCCCACCCGTGTGGAAGGTACGCATTGTAAGCTGTGTACCAGGTTCCCCGATAGATTGGGCAGCGATTGTACCAACTGCTTCACCAACTTCAACCGCATCACCAGTCGCCAAGTTGATACCGTAACAGTGACGGCAGACACCATGACGAGTGTTACATGTAAATACGGAACGGATAGTCACTTCTTCCACACCAGCATTGACAATTTCACGCGCCTTGTCTTCTGTAATCAACTCATTTGGACCGATGATCACTGCACCAGTTTCTGGATGTTTAACAGTTTTCTTAGTGTAACGACCGTTGAGGCGTTCTTCGAGAGACTCGATCATCTCTTTTCCTTCTGCGATAGAACGGATCAAGAGACCACGGTCTGTTCCACAGTCGTCCTCACGGATGATCACATCTTGGGCAACGTCAACCAAACGACGAGTCAAATAACCTGAGTCGGCTGTCTTAAGGGCCGTATCGGTCATACCTTTACGGGCACCGTGAGTTGAGAAGAACATTTCGAGTACTGACAAACCTTCGCGGAAGTTTGAAAGGATTGGCAATTCCATGATACGTCCGTTCGGAGCGGCCATCAGACCACGCATACCGGCAAGCTGTGAGAAGTTTGAGATGTTACCACGGGCTCCAGAGTCCATCATCATAACGATTGGGTTCTTAGGATCTTGGTTGGCAACCAAACGTTTCTCTAATTTTTCACGGGCTGCACGCCATTCAGCTGTAACAGCGTTGTAGCGCTCGTCGTCTGTGATCATACCACGACGGAATTGTTTGGTGATTTGTTCTACACGTTTGTGTGATTCTTCGATGATTTCAGCCTTGTCTTCAACAACTGGGATATCGGCAATACCCACTGTCAAACCTGCAAGAGTTGAGTGGTGGTATCCGAGATTCTTCATGCGGTCAAGTAGGGCAGAAGTTTCTGTCGTACGGAAACGTTTGAAGATTTCAGCGATGATATTCCCAAGATTTTTCTTCTTGAATGGAGGGTTGAGTTCAAGATTGCTGATTGCTTCCTTGATATCTCCACCTAGTGGCAAGAAGTATTTAGCTGGAACACCTTCTGTTAAATTGGCATTTGTTGGTTCTTGCAAGTAAGGCAGACCCTCTGGCATGATGTCGTTGAAGAGGATTTTACCAACTGTTGTAAGCAAGACCTTGTGTTTTTGCTCTTCAGTCCAAGGTTTGTTGAGGCTATCTGTCGCGATACCAACACGTGAGTGGAGGTGAACATAACCATTACGGTAAGCCATAACCGCTTCGTCACGGTCTTTGAAGACCATTCCTTCACCTTCACGACCAGCTTCTTCCATGGTCAAGTAGTAGTTACCCAAAACCATGTCCTGAGAAGGAGTAACAACTGGTTTACCATCTTTCGGATTCAAGATATGCTCAGCAGCCAACATCAAGATACGAGCTTCTGCTTGAGCTTCTTCTGAAAGCGGTACGTGGATGGCCATTTGGTCCCCGTCAAAGTCGGCATTGTAGGCTTCACAGACAAGCGGGTGCAAGCGAAGGGCCTTACCATCAATCAAGACTGGCTCGAAGGCTTGGATACCCAAACGGTGAAGGGTCGGTGCGCGGTTCAAAAGAACTGGGTGTTCTTTGATTACTTCTTCAAGAATATCCCAGATACGTTCGTCTCCGCGTTCTACCAAGCGTTTAGCTGCCTTAACGTTTTGCACAATGTCGCGGGCAACGATTTCACGCATGACGAATGGTTTAAAGAGCTCAATCGCCATTTCGCGTGGTACACCACATTGGTACATCTTAAGAGTTGGACCAACGGCGATAACGGAACGTCCTGAGAAGTCAACACGTTTACCGAGCAAGTTTTGACGGAAGCGTCCTTGTTTCCCTTTGAGCATGTGGCTCAATGATTTGAGTGGACGGCTACCTGGTCCTGTAATCGGACGACCACGACGGCCATTATCAATCAAAGCGTCAACCGCTTCTTGCAGCATACGCTTCTCATTTTGAACGATGATACCTGGTGCATTCAACTCAAGCAAACGAGCCAAACGGTTGTTACGGTTGATAACACGGCGGTAAAGGTCGTTCAAGTCAGATGAGGCAAAACGGCCACCATCCAACTGCAACATTGGACGAAGATCTGGTGGAATAACTGGAAGAATGTTGAGAATCATCCATTCAGGTTTATTTCCAGACTTGTAAAAGGCATCCAAAACATCCAAACGGCGGATGGCTTTGACACGTTTTTGTCCAGTAGCTGTTTTCAACTCTTCTTTGAGTTCAGCAATTTCTTTTTCAAGATCTACTTGTTTCAAGAGGTCCTGGATAGCTTCGGCACCCATCTTGGCAACGAATGACCCATAACCATACTCACGCAAGCGCTCACGGTATTCGCGCTCTGTCATGATAGACTTGTGCTCAAGTGGTGTATCCTTAGGATCAATCACTACATAAGCCGCAAAGTAGATAACTTCCTCGAGGGCACGAGGACTCATATCAAGGGTCAAGCCCATACGGCTTGGAATCCCCTTGAAATACCAAATGTGAGATACAGGAGCTTTCAACTCGATGTGCCCCATACGCTCACGACGAACTTTCGTACGCGTCACTTCAACCCCACAGCGGTCACAAACAATCCCTCTGTAACGAATGCGTTTGTACTTCCCACAAGCACATTCCCAGTCTTTTGTAGGACCAAAGATGACTTCGTCAAAGAGTCCTTCACGTTCTGGTTTCAAGGTACGGTAATTGATTGTTTCAGGTTTTTTGACTTCTCCATAAGACCATGAACGGACTTTGCTTGGAGAAGCTAGGGTGATTTGCATACTTTTAAAACGATTTACATCAACCACTATTTCTTCCCTTTCTATTCTAAGTGAACTGCTTATTCTTGTTCAGCAGCTTCTTCTGTTGCTTCCGCTTTTGTTGCTTTCTCAGCTTCTTCAGCTTCAAAGGCTGCTTTAGCCTCTTGGGCCGCTTTTTCGCGGGCTTTTTCAAGGTCATCTACGTGGATGACATCTTCGTCCATTCCTTCATCCAAGTCACGAAGTTCCACTTCTTGGTCATCTTCGTCAAGGACACGCATGTCAAGACCAAGAGATTGCAATTCTTTTACAAGAACTCGGAAGGATTCTGGAACACCTGGTTTTGGAATTGGTTTTCCTTTTGTAATAGCTTCATAAGCTTTCAAACGTCCGTTGATATCGTCAGACTTGTAAGTCAAGATTTCTTGAAGAACATTTGACGCACCGTAGGCTTCAAGAGCCCAAACTTCCATCTCACCGAAACGTTGTCCACCAAACTGAGCTTTACCTCCGAGTGGTTGTTGGGTAACGGTTGAGTATGGTCCGACTGAACGCGCGTGCAATTTATCATCAACCATGTGGTGGAGTTTGATCATGTACATGACACCAACTGATACACGGTTGTCAAACGGCTCACCTGTACGTCCATCATAAAGGATTGTTTTGGCATCGCTATCCATACCTGCTTCTTTAACAGTGTCCCAAAGGTCTTCAGAACTTGCTCCGTCAAAGACTGGTGTTGCGATGTGGATACCAAGAGTACGGGCTGCCATACCAAGGTGAAGTTCCATAACCTGACCGATATTCATACGTGATGGTACCCCAAGTGGGTTCAACATGATGTCGACTGGAGTTCCGTCTGGAAGGTAAGGCATGTCTTCTACAGGGACGATACGAGAGACAACCCCTTTGTTTCCGTGACGTCCGGCCATCTTATCTCCGACTTTGATCTTACGTTTTTGAGCGATGTAGACGCGAACCAGCATGTTAACGCCAGATTGCAACTCATCGCCATTTGCACGTGTAAAGATCTTAACATCACGAACAACACCATCGGCACCGTGTGGTACACGAAGAGAAGTGTCACGCACTTCACGAGACTTATCTCCGAAGATAGCGTGCAAGAGACGTTCTTCAGCTGAAAGGTCTTTCTCTCCCTTAGGTGTGACTTTACCTACAAGGATATCGCCTTCTTTAACCTCAGCACCGATACGGATAATACCCATTTCGTCAAGGTCTTTAAGAGCATCTTCACCAACATTTGGAATTTCACGAGTAATTTCTTCAGGCCCAAGCTTTGTATCGCGTGTTTCTGATTCGTATTCTTCGAGGTGGACAGATGTGTAGACATCGTCTTTGACCAAGCGTTCGCTCATGATAACGGCATCCTCAAAGTTGTAACCTTCCCATGTCATGTAGGCAACGATTGGGTTTTGTCCAAGCGCCATTTCCCCTTTTTCCATAGAAGGTCCGTCAGCGATAAAATCGCCTTTTTCAACAACATCGCCAACTTTAACGAGAGTGCGTTGGTTGTAGGCAGTACCTGAGTTTGAACGACGGAATTTTTGGATGTGGTAAACGTCCAATGAACCATCTTCGCGGCGTACTTCTACCTTGTCAGCATCTGCGTATGTAACTTTACCATCATACTGAGCAATAACAGCAGCACCAGAGTCATGAGCTGCTTGGTATTCCATACCAGTACCAACGTAAGGTGCTTTTGGATCAATCAAAGGCACAGCCTGACGTTGCATGTTGGCACCCATGAGAGCACGGTTGGAGTCATCGTTTTCCAAGAAAGGAATACATGCAGTCGCAACGGCAACTACCTGTTTTGGTGACACGTCCATGTAGTCAACCACTTCTGCTGGATATTCTTGGTTGACCCCTTGGTGACGTCCCATGACAACTTTCTCAGCAAAAGTACCGTCCTCGTTAAGACGAGAGTTAGCCTGCGCTACAGTAAATTCATCTTCTTCATCGGCTGTCAACCAAACGATTTCATTGGTCACAACACCTGTTTCACGGTCAACCTTACGGTATGGTGTTTGAACAAATCCATACTTATTCAAGTGTCCGTAAGATGACAAGTTATTGATCAAACCGATGTTAGGTCCTTCAGGTGTCTCGATTGGACACATACGGCCATAGTGAGTATAGTGCACGTCACGTACTTCATATCCTGCACGGTCACGTGTCAAACCACCAGGTCCTAAGGCTGACAAACGGCGTTTGTGAGACAACTCAGAAAGCGGGTTGTGTTGGTCCATGAACTGTGACAACTGTGATGAACCAAAGAATTCTTTAACCGCTGCTGTTACAGGATGGATATTGATGATTTGTTGTGGTGTTAAAACTTCATTGTCCTGAACAGACATACGTTCACGGACATTACGTTCCATACGAGAAAGTCCAAGACGTACTTGGTTGGCAAGCAATTCACCAACTGCACGGATACGACGGTTTCCAAGGTGGTCGATATCATCCACACGTCCGATACCTTCTGCCAAGTTAAGGAAGTAGCTCATCTCTGCAAGGATATCCGCAGGAGTTACAACGCGAACCTTGTCGTCTGGATTGGCATTTCCGATGATGGTTACAACACGGTCTGGATCTGTTGGGGCAACAACCTTGAATTTTTGAAGGACAACTGGTTCTGTCAGAACAGCTGCATCATTCGGAATATAAATGATCTTGTTCAAGTCGCCATCCAAGTGGTGCTCGATACTCTCGATCACACTGCGAGTCATAACGGTACCAGCCTCTACCAAGATTTCACCAGTTTCAGGGTCTACCAATGGCTCCGCAATGGTTTGGTTGAGCAAGCGTGTTTTAACGTTGAGTTTTTTATTGATCTTGTAACGACCAACAGCTGCCAAATCGTAGCGGCGTGGGTCAAAGAAACGTGCTACAAGCAAGCTACGTGAGCTTTCAGCAGTCTTAGGCTCACCTGGACGAAGGCGTTCGTAGATTTCTTTCAAGGCTTCGTCTGTACGAGAGTCCATTGGATTCTTGTGGATATCTTTTTCAACGGTGTTGCGAACCAATTCGCTATCACCAAAGATATCAAAGATTTCATCATCACCTGAGAAACCAAGCGCACGAACCAAGGTCGTAAATGGAATCTTACGAGTACGGTCGATACGAGTATAAGCGATGTCTTTTGAGTCGCTTTCAAGTTCCAACCAAGCTCCACGGTTAGGGATAACAGTAGAACCATAGCCCACTTTGCCGTTCTTGTCTACTTTGTCATTAAAGTAAACACCTGGTGAGCGGACCAACTGAGAAACGATAATACGTTCACCACCATTGATAATGAAAGTACCCATTTCGGTCATGATTGGGAAATCACCAAAGAAGACTTCTTGGGTCTTGATTTCGCCTGTTTCTTTATTGATCAAGCGGAAGGTTACAAAAATTGGTGCTGAGTAGCTAGCATCGTGGATACGAGCTTCTTCGAGCGTGTATTTTGGTTCCTTGATTTCATAGCCAACAAATTCCAACTCCATTGTGTCTGTGAAGTTTGAAATTGGCAATACATCTTCAAATACTTCCTTAAGACCGTGATCTAGGAAATCTTTGAATGAATCCGTTTGAATTTCAATCAAATTTGGTAAGTCAAGAACTTCTTTGATTCTTGAAAAACTACGACGGGTACGATGTTTCCCGTATTGAACGTCATGTCCTGCCAAGATGATTCTCCTTTGTAAATAAATTCCAAGCCTTGTCAATCAGGCTTTTCTAATCGTCATATGGTTTTTAAAACCCCTATCACCGTGTCCCTTTGATGAATTTTCAGAATCTTTAAATTTTTGTTACAAGCACTCAAAAACCTGAAAAAAAGCACAAAAAGAGCAGCTAAATCTGACTTTTCCAGAAGATTTAACTGCTGTGAGCCTTGTCTGGACAATATTTCAGACAAAACCTACGACAAATGATTATTCATATTATACCTTATTTAGCTAGATTTTTCAAGGTTTTTTTACTATTTTTTAACAATCTTTTCCTATATATTATTTTAAAATTTCAAGAGAATGAAGCATTATATTTTCTCTCAAAAATTAGGAAAACGCTTGCACTAATGTTTACCTCGTGCTATACTGATAGGGAACAACTACACAAGGAGAATTGTGATGAAAAAGATCCCATCTCAAACTGAGAAAAAAATGATTTATGGTATCCGTTCCTTGAAGAACGGAACTGGTTCTGTCCTCATTGGTGCCAGCATTGTCCTGCTTTCTGCTGCAATGCCAACTATTTCGGCCAATGAAAACCTTCCTCAAACTCAGAAAAATACCAGCGCTGTGACCAAGGCCCCTACTGAGACTGAAACGAGTCAAACTCAAAAGGAAACGCCTATTTCTGAACAAAAGAATGCAAACGCTTCCCTTGATTCTAAAAAAGAAGCTCCAGCTGTGGAAACTACTACAGCACTAGAAACACCTAAAACAGAAGATGCTACTACAAGCCAGGCTAACAGCAAGGAAGAGAAAGTAGATAACAGCACTGCAACGCCAACTTCAGAACAAAAACCACAAGCTGACACATCCTCTGAAGAACCCATCGCAGACAACCACTTCCGTATCCATGTAAAAAAACTCCCTGAAGAGAACAAAGATTCTCAAGGTCTTTGGACTTGGGACGATGTTGAAAAACCGTCTGAAAACTGGCCCAATGGAGCCAAGTCCTTCAAGGATGCCAAGCAAGATGACTACGGCTATTATCTAGATGTCAAACTCAAAAATGAGCAAGCCAAGAAAGTCAGCTTCCTCATCAACAATACCAAGGGGGATAACCTGACGGGAGACCGTTCTGTAGAGCGCCTCTCTCCAAAAATGAATGAGGCCTGGCTAGATGAAAACTACAAGGTATACAACTACCGCCCTCAACCAGCAGGAACTATTCGTGTCAACTACTACCGCACCGATGGAAACTATGACAAAAAATCTCTCTGGTATTGGGGCGATGTCAAAAACCCAAGCAGTGGAGAATGGCCTGACGGTACTGACTTTACCGCAACTGGAAAATATGGACGCTACATTGATATCCCACTCAATGAAGCTGCAAGAGAATTTGGATTTTTATTACTAGACGAAAGCAAGAAAGGCGATGATGTGAAAATCAGAAAAGAAGATTATAAATTCACTGATCTAAAAAATCACAGTCAGATTTTCCTCAAAGATGATGACGAAACCATCTACACCAACCCCTACTACGTTCACGATATCCGTATGACTGGTGCCCAACACGTGGCTAAATCTCGTATCGAAAGCAGTTTTTCTACCCTCGTTGGAGCTAAGAAAGACGATATCCTCAAACACTCCAGCATCACTGATTACCAAGGGAATAAAGTAGCTATCACAGACGTGGAAGTGGATGAGGCAGGTAAAAAAGTGACCTACATCGGCGACTTCTCTGACACTCAACACCCTTACACTGTCAGCTACAATTCAGACCGCTTTACCACACGTTCAAGCTGGCGCCTCAAGGATGAGTCCTACAGTTACGATGGGCCACTCGGCGCAACTCTGAAAGAAGATGGCAAGCGTGTTGACCTCACCCTCTGGTCTCCAAGTGCTGATAAGGTTTCCGTTGTTGTCTATGACAAGAAAGACCCTGAAAAGGTAGTTGGAACTGTCCCCCTTGAAAAAGGAGAAAAAGGAACCTGGAAACAAACTCTGGATGCAAACTCTGGTCTCGGTATCAGCAACTACACTGGCTACTACTACCACTACCAAATCGAGCGCCAAGGTAAAACTGTCCTCGTTCTTGACCCTTATGCCAAATCATTAGCGGCTTGGAACAGTGACCTAGCAAAAACAGATGCCGCTCATAAGGTCGCTAAAGCTGCCTTTGTCGATCCAGCGAAGTTAGGTCCGCAAGACTTGACCTATGGAAAGATTCGTAACTTCAAATCACGTGAAGATGCCGTTATCTATGAAGCTCATGTGCGTGACTTCACTTCGGATCCTGCCATCGCAAAAGACTTGACCAAACCATTCGGTACCTTCGAAGCCTTTATCGAAAAATTAGACTATCTCAAAGACTTGGGTGTGACCCACATCCAGCTCCTTCCAGTCTTGTCTTACTACTTTGTCAATGAATTGAAAAACCATGAACGTTTGTCTGCCTACGCTTCAAGCAACAGCAACTACAACTGGGGATATGACCCTCAAAACTACTTCTCCTTGACTGGTATGTACTCAAGCGATCCTAAGGATCCAGAAAAACGTATCGCAGAATTCAAAAACCTCATCAACGAAATCCACAAACGTGGCATGGGGGCTATCTTGGATGTGGTCTACAACCATACTGCAAATGTTGATATTTTTGAAGATATTGAGCCAAATTACTATCACTTTATGGATGCAGACGGAACTCCACGTACTAGCTTCGGAGGCGGTCGTTTGGGAACTACCCACTACATGTCTAAACGTGTCTTGGTAGACTCCATCAAGTATCTGGTTGAAACTTACAAAGTAGATGGTTTCCGCTTTGATATGATGGGTGACCACGATGCGGCTTCTATCGAAGAAGCTTACAAGGCTGCACGCGCCCTCAATCCAAATCTCATCATGCTAGGTGAAGGCTGGAGAACCTATACTGGTGATGAAAATGCGCCTGTGCAACCTGCTGACCAAGATTGGATGAAGAAAACAGATACTGTCGCTGTCTTTTCAGACGACATCCGCAACAACCTCAAGTCTGGCTATCCAAACGAAGGTCAACCTGCCTTTATCACAGGTGGCAAACGCGATATCAATACCATCTTTAAAAATCTCATTGCCCAACCAACCAACTTTGAAGCAGACAGTCCTGGAGATGTTATCCAGTATATCGCAGCCCATGATAACTTGACCCTCTTTGACATCATTGCCCAGTCTATCAAAAAAGACCCAAGCAAGGCTGAAAACTACGCTGAGATTCATCGTCGTTTGCGACTTGGAAACCTCATGGTCTTGACCGCTCAAGGAACTCCGTTTATCCACTCTGGTCAGGAATACGGACGTACCAAACAATTCCTTGATCCAGCCTATAAGAATCCTGTCTCAGAGGATAAGGTTCCAAACAAGTCTCACTTGTTGCGCGACAAGGACGGCAAGCCATTTGTCTATCCTTACTTTATCCATGACTCTTACGACTCTAGTGATGCTGTCAACAAGTTTGACTGGACCAAAGCTACAGATAGCAAAGCATATCCTGAAAATGTCAAGAGCCGTGACTACATGAAAGGTCTGATCGCTCTTCGTCAATCTACAGACGCTTTCCGACTCAAGAGTCTGCAAGATATCAAGGAGCGCGTCCACCTCATTACTGTCCCAGGACAAAATGGCGTTGAAAAAGAAGATGTGACCATCGGCTACCAAATCACTGCTCCAAACGGTGATGTCTACGCTGTCTTTGTCAATGCGGATGAAAAAGCTCGCGAATTCAACTTGGGAACTGCCTTTGCTCACTTGAGAAAGGCCGAAGTCTTGGCTGATGAAAACCAAGCAGGACCAGTAGGAATTACCAACCCTCAAGGCCTTAAATGGACTGAGAAAGGATTGAAATTGAACGCTCTCACTGCTGTCGTTCTCCGCTTGTCTCAAGGTGGTGCCATTGTCGCTCCAGCTGTGGAAGAAAAACCAGAATTTGATCTTTCTAGCTTGGAAGTTGAACCAGAACAAGGCCAAGCTCAAAGCCTAGCAGCCAATCCTGAAACTCAAGAAACCGCTGCAGAGGCTAACTCTCAGAACCTCCTTCCAAACACAGGAACTGAGAGCAAATCACTTCTTGCCCTTGCTGGATTCAGTATCCTTGCCCTTCTCGGACTTGGATGGTTGATAAAAAACAAGAAAGAGAACTGATACTCAATGAAAATCAAAGAGTAAACTAGAAAGCTAGCCACAGGCTGCTCAAAGCACAGCTTTGAAGTTGTAGATAAGGCGAAGCTGACCTGGTTTGAAGAGATTTTCAAAGAATATAACCTAGCCCTCCTATAGAGAAAACACCCCATGGTCAGAAGAATCTTCTAGTCATGGGGTGTTGTTTTTATGATACACTTAGCTATCAAATCATATATTCTACACTATAGCTAGCGTCTGATAAGATACGAGCCAGGAACTGCTTGGTTCGTTCTTCTTGTGGACGACTAAAGAAATCGTGGGGATTGTTCTCCTCTACGATACGGCCTCCATCCATGAAAATAACGTGGTTGGCGACATCTCTAGCAAATCCCATCTCATGCGTGACGACCACCATGGTCACACCTTCTCCCGCCAACTGTTTCAGAACATCCAAAACATCTCCAACCAACTCAGGGTCTAGTGCTGATGTTGGTTCATCTAGCAAAATGACCTCGGGTTTGACGGCAATAGCACGCGCAATTCCTATTCGTTGTTGTTGCCCTCCAGATAGTTGTGAAGGGTAGTAGTCTTTGTAGGCCAGTAAACCAACTTTTTCCAAGGCAGATTCTGCACGTTTGAGCGCTTCTTCCTTGGGAACTTTACGAGCTACGATTAGGCCTTCTAGAATATTTTCCAGAGCAGTTTTATTCGCAAAAAGATTGTAGTGCTGGAAAACAAAGGCTGTTTTTTGGCGAATTTCTAGAATGTCTTTCTTGCTCAATTTGGATAAGTCATAGGTTTTTCCTGCCAAGGTCAAACGGCCACTATCAGCTTTTTCTAAGTGGTTGAGACAACGGAGAAAGGTCGTTTTCCCAGAACCTGATGGTCCTAAAATAACAACGACATCCCCTTGGTTGACCTGAAGATTAACATCCTCCAAGACCTGTCTCTCTCCAAATGTTTTTGCGATATGTTCTACTTGTAACATCCTGTCCTCCTATACAAAACGCGCGCTAGATGTTTTTGCTCTCTCTTCTTTTTTCACATAGCCTTTCTCCAGTAGGGAGAAGCCCCACTGAATCAAACCACAGATCAAAATATACTGCAAAAAGATCACAAAATATGACTCAAAATACTGGTAACCGTAGGACGCTTCCACACGAGCAATAGCGGTGATATCCTTGATAGTCATAACAAAGACCAGGGAGGTCCCTTTGACGATATTAATCACCAGATTGGCCAAGTTAGGCAAGGCTGAGCGCAAGGCTTGAGGAAAAACAATCCTTAGATAGGCCTGGGTCGTAGTCAGCCCAATCGCATGCGCTGCCTCTAGTTGTCCCTTGTTCACCGTCAAGATGGCTGAACGCAAAATCTCCGATAAACTCCCGACTGTCATCAAACTATAAATGATGAAGGCATAGTAGAGAGGATCAAGTTTGAAAATATCAAAGTCACTTCCTATGCTTTTGAGAAATTGATTCAGCAAACTTGGAAACAAACTATAAAAGAAGAGAATCAATAAAATCGGTGGAGTCGCTCGGATAAAGGCCAGATAGACCAGAGAAAAACTCCTCACACCTCGAACCTTATAGATCTGCCCTAAGGCTAAAAATAGAGCTGGTAAAAAGCTTAAGACCATAGCCACAATCATGATAATCAAGGTGATTGGCACACCCTTCAAGGTCTCCAGAAAGGTCTTTACAATATAGTCTATATCCATTTCTTACCTCCCTTTTGTCTCCAAAGACTTCTCAAGCAAACGACTCAAGCTAGAAATAACCAAGGCAATCCCCCAGTAAAGAAGCGCAACTGCCGTATAGGTTTCCAGAGAGTAGTTCCCTAAATTGCGACTAATCAAGAGATTCCCCGCCCCCATAACATCAACGAAACCAATCGTATAGGCCAAGGCAGCATCTCGCATGAGATTGAGTATAGCGGTCGTTATATTGGGAAGAGCAACTTGAAAAGCTTGAGGAAAAATGATTCTCCAAAAAGTCTGACTTGGAGTCAAACCAATACTAAGCCCGGCCTCTGTCTGCCCCTTTGGAATAGCTTGATAGGCCGCCTTGAAAACCTCGGCAACAATAGCCGCAAACAAGAGAATCATCGTCAAGAGAACAAAAATAGTTTTAGACCAGTTGTTGATATCTAAACCAAGCCACCATTTCAGAAATTCTGGCAAGCCATAAAAGACTAGAAAAAGCAAGACAATCGGCGGTGTACAACGAAGGGTAAAGATATAGTCTTTGGAAATCGCTGCAAAACTCTTGTCTTCTCCTACTTGTGCCCAGGCCAAGAGACCTCCAAAAAGGGAACCAAGAAGAGTAGTAAAAAAGAGAATGGACAAGGTCATAGGAAGCGCCTGCCATAAGGTCGGCAAAAACTGAAAGACCTTGGAAAAATCATAAGAAACCATGCAAAACCCTTTCTAGTCTTGGAATTTCTGGTCTAGTCTTTGTCTACGTAACTAAAGACATCTTCTTTAAAGTATTGCTGAGATAGCTTAGCAAGCGTGCCATCTTCTTTCAATTCTTTAATTGCTTTTTCGTATTCTTTAGCAAATTTCTCACCCTTTTCATCACGGTGAATCAAGGGATAAGTTGGAATACCCTTGTATGGGAACCAGCTGAGTTTGTCCGCATATTGGTGGTAAGGGCCATCTTCTGCGGTAACTGCTTTTTCAAAGGACAGTTTGATATCAAAGAAGGCGTCATAACGTCCTTCTAAGACCCAGGCATAGGCATCTGCCACTTTAAAGGATTCAGCAGCTGTTAGCTCAATCGGTGCATCCTGATGTTTTTCATTGTAGCTGGTGATGACATTCCATTGAGCATTCTGTGGAGAGATGGGAACCAATTTCCCTTTATTCTTAGCAAAGTCATCAATGGTTTTGTATTTCTGTTCATCTTCTTTTCTGACCGTAAATCCGATGATGCTCGCTCCGACTGGTTCAGATGGAATGACAAACTTTTTAGCTCGTTCATCTGTGTACCAAGCTCCCTTGGTTCCGATGTCATACTTACCTGATTCCAGACCAATCAAGAGGTCATCATCACTGGTACCCGTATATTCAAATTGATAGTTTGCCAACTTCTCATCAACAGCCTTCAAAACAGCTACTTCATAACCATCTGATTCCCCTTTTTCATTTACAAAGTCATAAGGTACGTAGTTTTGTGTATGGGCAACCTTCAAGGTTATGACTTCAGCAGACGAAGCCGTTTTTCCATCCTTGGCTGGAGCACCAGCTAAACTTCTCCCGATAATCGTCGCCCCAATTACTGCAACAACTGCTACACCACCGATAATCCATGCTTTTTTACTCATCTTTTTCTCCTTTAGTTTTCAAGCGCTTCTCTCACCCACTGGATACGTTCAACTGCGATATCACTTGGAATGGTACAATCTGCCCCAAGTACCAATCCCTGTTCCCCAGCTTCTGCAACTAGTTTCTTTGCCTCAGCCTGAATGGCGTCCTTGCTACCAGTATACAGTAAGCCTGTCTTGCCATTTTCAAATCCTCCAAGAACCGTACGTCCCTTGAAAATCTCACGACCTTCCTTGAGAGTGATTCCCTCTGGTCCTACAGCCCAGTTAAAGACTTGGGCAGGATAGTCTGCAAAAAGGTGAATATCATTTCGCGCCCCCTCGTAGCCACAGATATGAAGAACAGTGACGCCACCAACAGCACTAGCCGCTTCCAGAACCGTTATCTCGCTAGGTGCAATGACGGCTTGATAATCTGCTGCCGACACTCGTTGATCTTGGATACTCTGCACGCTGAGGTAGATTCCGTCAGCACCAGCCTCTTCGATGACAGCTCGACTTAGACTCGCAATATCTTCTGCAATCACATCCAACACCTTCTTAAGGGCTTCAGGGTCTTCCACCAGAAAGTCCGCGATAAGGTCATCGCCGCCAGATACTTCCCCAAGCAGCCACTTGAGATAGGTCACAGGAGCAAAAATATTGTAAATCGCAACGATATCTTCTGTAAACTCTTGCTTGATTTTCTTAACCAAGTCCACCTGCTCTTTTATCCAAGCATGGTCTGATCCAAGTGGTTGAATGGTTGCCAATTCTTGAAGTGATTTGTCTTTGGCAATCGCTGGATTTGGATAAGCAAAGTAGCCATCACTCATGAGTTTGATAAAGTCTGGCTGAACTTCTCGGATAAAGCGCTTATGGCCCTCAATATTCTTCTCGATAATGACTGGATTTGAGAAACCGTGTAGCCATTCGTCTTCGGATGTGAAATGGTGCCAAAAGCCAACTGGCACACGATCAACCTTTTCACCTTTAAATGCTTTTAAAACCCATTCTTTTTTTTCTGACATTCTTATTCTCCATTTCTTACTTTTTCAACTAATAAACTGCTTGCGATATCATTCGAGCGTAGAAAGGGGAGACTGGACTTGGAAAAATCCTGAACTCCACGACATCTCTCTCCATTTTTGCAGTGCTGATTTTTTACGACGCTTATGGCAACCAAGGCCAGCAAACCGACAACTGCAATGAAGATGCCCCATCTTTTACTTTTCATAGCTCCTCCTTTTAGAGAACAGCTGCCTGCCGAATCCAGTCCAACCTCTCTAAGTCAAAGTCATCTGGAACAGTACAGTCAGCTCCCAGAAGAACGCCTTTACTACCAGCTTCAGCCAGCAACCGTCTTGTTTCATCTTGCAATTCCGCCTTGGAACCTTGATAAAGCAAGCTTTTCTTGCCGTTTTCAAATCCACCTAAAACGGCCTTGCCTGGAAACAACTCCTGCCCCTGTGTCAAACTAACATCCTCATGGTGGGTCGCCCAGTTGACCACTTGAGCTGGATAGTCCTTAAAAATCGTCACATCATTGCTCGCACCTTCAAAACCACAGATATGGAGGATATTGGTCCCACCCACCTGATTAGCTGCCTCCAAAATCGCTATATTGCTCGGTTCGATATAGGTTTGGTAGAGTGCTGGTGTGATGCGCTCATCTTGAATTTCCTGGGTACTGAGGTAAATCCCGTCAACACCGCCTTGCTGGATGATTTTCTGAGTTAGGATAGCAATATCTCCTGCAATCACGTCTAGAATAGCTCTAAATTGCTCAGGATTTTCAAGCAATAGATCAGCCACTTCCCTATCTCCTCGAGAAGTTTCTGTGCGGAACCAGCGCTTGAGGTAGGAGATTGGTGAAAAGATATTGTAGAAAGAAGCAATCTCTTCGGTAAAGGTCTCTCGAATCGCTTGTACCACTTCCACCTGTTGCTGAATCCATGGGTGTTCCTCACCAATCGA